>NZ_JBHWEL010000037.1:29623-79274 GCF_042734135.1 Streptomyces sp. NPDC059668
TGGGGGGGGGGGGGGGGGGGGCGCGCCCGCGCGGGGCGGGTGGGTTGGGCCGGGTGGGCGGCGCGCGCCGGCCCCGCCCCCCCCCCCCCACCGCGCAGGACGAACCCGCCGACCGCCGTCGGGGCACCGGCTGGGACTCAGGACATCAACAGCGCGGTCGCCGACCTCAGTCGATCGTGGGCGGCCACCAAGGCGAGGGCCCGCTTCGGGGGTGGGACGTCGGTGTGACAGGCCGCGCGCAGCAGGTACTCGGCGAGCACCACGTGCCACTCCCAGGCCCGCTCGGCCTCGCCGGCGTCCGGGCACACCACGTGCAGATGCGTGACCAGCCACGACAGGGCCACCAAGGCCGCCGGGGTGTCCGGGGCGTCCGGTTCGGCGAGCGGGGTGCGGCTGCCCAGGTGCGACGCCAGAGCTCGCCAGGTGGCGAACCGGGTGAAGAACATCGATTCCACGCCCGCGTCGATCGACCGCATCAACAGGTCCACACCGAACCGGGCCACGTCCGCGGCCCAATTGAGCCGGCCGAACGCGCTGGTGTCGATGAGCACCGGCGTCGGGTGCCGGCCGAGACAGATCAGCACGTTGCCTCCGTGCAGATCGCCGTGGGCGTACGTCGTCACGGTCGGCCGGGTCAACTCGCTCAGCGGTACGCCCAGCGGCCTGCCCTCCTCCAGGAACGACCGCAGCTCCCTGGTCAGTTCCCGCACGTCGGACAGCCCGCCCCCGTCCGAGCGCGTCAGCGCGGGCGAGAACTCCGCCAGCGCCTGGAGGACCAACCGGCGCCGCAGGGAGGGGAACCGCAGCAGTTCCACCAGCGGTACGCCGCTCTCCCGGTTCTCGGTGTGCGGTGTGCGCAGCCCCTCCCGGAACAGTTTGAACATGACGTCCTCGACGTCCCGCCTCGGCGGGTCGGCCGCGAGCCAGGCGCGCAGCGTGATCGCGTTCTCGGGCAGCGGAGCGCCGAGCGCGTACCAGCCGTTGACCGGTCCCACCGGCCGTTCGGGCCGCTGCCGGATCAACAGCAGCGCGGGGAACACCTTCGCCGCCCGGGCGTTCTGCTCCGCCTCGTGCGCCAGCGACCGTTCGTCGCGGGACGCCTTCAGGACATGCCGCAGCACCGGGCTGCCCGGTGAGACGGCCGCGACCGAGCACACCACCGCTCCGGACGCGCCAGGTGTGAGATGAGCCAGTCGCATCGTCTCCATCTCGGCGCCCTCGGCCTCCAGGACGCGGCTGTAGAGCTGGGAGAGCGTCGGTGCCCCGACCTCGTCGACGATGGACTGGACCGCCGGGTCGTCGGCGTCCGCCTCGACCTGGATCGTGCTCACCGTCCCGTTGTTGAGGAGGTGCTCGCGTACCGCCCGGACGACGGCCGCCGGACTGTTGTCCAGCGATCCCTGGGTGAACTCGTACCGGCGGAAGACATGATGTGCCCCGGAACGGCGCGCCTGGTCGAACAGGTCGGGCCTCGTGTCGTCACCGGAACTGACGGCGATGATGTACGTCCGTGCCGATCGTTCCTTCGCCTCGGCGATCAGCTCCAGGCCACGCGGCTCCGGCAGGTCCGGCAGGTCCTCACGCGCGAACAGCAGGTCGACCAGGACGACGTCGTAGGGCCGGTCCGCGTCCCGGATCAGCTCCTGGCCACGGTCCGGCTCGGTGGCGGAGTCCCACAGGACGTCCCAGCCGATCTTTGCGAAGTGCGTCCGGAGCCGGGCCTTGGAGCGCCGCTGGTTGCGTTCCTCGTCGTCGATGATCAGCCCTCGGATCTCCTGCATGATCAGGCTCCCTCCCACAGGGGCAGCGCCAGGAGTGTCTCGAACGTCCAGCCCTTCCCGCCGTCCTCCTCGTCGAGGGCATGCCCCGTCAACGAGGCGCCGAAAGGCCGGAGTTTCGCGTCCAGTGCCCGCAGTCCCTGACCGGGCGCGCGTCGCGGCCGGGTGCCGGTGTTGCGGAACGAGACCTGTACGGTGCCCGGTGCGGACGTCGCGTACGCGATGTGGACACGGCACTCGGCGTCCGGGACGCGATGGCGCCGCGTGTTGTCCAGTACGTGTTCCACGGCCTCGGTCAGCAGGGGCGCCGGACAGAACACCTCGGCCTCCCCCACGGCCGCGCGCGCCACCACCTCGACCGCGGTGTCCCGCGTGGCGAGGAGGGCCTCAAGCCGGGGCCCGAGCCTGGTGGGGGCGGACGAGACCAGGTCCACGAGATGGGCGCGCTTGCCCGTCTCCGGCAGATGTGTCGCGAGGAACATCCGGTACCACCAGTCGAGCCGGTCGAGCAGTTCGTACCGTACGGTCTGCCAGTCGGGGTCATCCACCTGGCGCGGTGCGCGCAGCAGCCGGTCGAGCCGTTCCGTCACCTCGCTGAGCGCCGTGATCCCGTTGGGCACCAGCCGCATCAGCCGTTCATGATCGCGACGCCCGAGCCGGTCGTCCACGTACTCTCCGGCCAGGACGTGGCGCAGCGCGGGAAGGCAGACCAGGGCCCGCTCGGCGAGATGCCGTTTGCACGTCTCCCAGTCGGAGCGGGCGTCGAGCGCCGCGCGCTGCGAGGGTGCCGCGTCCTCCAGGTCCTCCACGTAGTCCCGTACGCGCAACAGCCCCGAATCCAGCCGGTGTCGCATCACCGCGTGTCCCAAGTCCTCGCGGAGCTGCTCCCAGGCCTTCTGCGGATCGTCCGGCTTGGGGCCCACCTTGTGGTCCGCGACGGTGATCAGCTGCTGCACCACGTGCAGATACTCGTCCGCGAGGCCGGGGACGCGTGCCTCACGCCGGTCCTCGAGGCTCTTGCGGCAGCGCAGAAGGCTCTTGCGCAGCCGTACCACGTCGATGGGGGTGTCGTGCGGCGGACGACGCAGGAGCCGGTGGCAGTCGAGAAGCATCTGGTCGACCAGGACGGGCTCGTCCAGCACCAGGGTCAGCAACCGGGGCAGCATCTCGGTCATCTGCTGCGGCGTGGTCACCGCCAGCACCATCAACGCCTGCACGCGAAGCCACGGTGAGACGTTGACCGACTTGCCGACCCCGGCCACACAGATCTCCGCCAGCAGGTCCCGGGCCACCGTGAACCGGAGCGGCGGCAGCTTCAGCCACTGCTGTTCGGCGGCGAGGAGCCGGATGAGGTTGGACCTGGTGAACTCGGTGCGCGGCGCGCCGTCCAGGAGCGCGCGCAGCGCGTCGACCACCCGCTGTCGCGAGCCCGTGTCGCGCAACGATTCGCGCAGCAGCGCACGCCAGCGTATGTAGTCGATCACGTCGTCCGAACGGATCGGGACCGCGAACAGGTCCGCCGCCGCGCTGCTGAACACCTCGTCGCGGCGCTGCGGGCGCAACAGTTCACGCAGCTGGTCCGCGTGCCGCCGGAGCCGGCCGGGGGCGGCCGAGTCGTCCTGGACGCGCAGCCGGGCGGCACAGATCGCGCAGTCGTGCGGCGGCTCGCCCGGGATGCTGCTCGCGCTGACGAACCGCACCACCACCGGCACGGGTGCTCCGCCGCCCGGCGGGGCCACGGCCCTGAGCATGCGCAGCGCCGCCGCCTCCTGGTGGTCGAGCCGGTCGAGCAGTACCACCGCGACGACCGCCACCGCCCCGCTCGCCGCGGCCAGCCGGATCATCTGCTGCAGTGTGGTCCCGGTCGTCGCACGACCGTCCAGTACCACCACGGTCTGGCCACGCGCGTCGTACCGTACGGCCGTCGGGAAGATCCATTTGTTCTGCGCGACCCCACGGGGCACGGGCACCAACTCCCCCACCTCACGGCCGAGTTCGCCCAGTCGGGCGTGTACGGCCACCGGGAGCCTGCTGTCGTAGATGGCGTACCAGAGTTGCAGCGTCGACGCGTCCGCCGGTCCCGGTGTCTCCGCCACGGAGGCGAGTGATTCGCTCAGCACGTCGAGGACGGCGTCCGTGATCCGGGCTCCCGTGCCCGGGTGCCGAAGCGCGCGGTCGAGGTGCAGCATCGCGCTGGAGTGCGACCGAGGGCCGGCCAGATGCCCGAGCGAGAGGGTGTCGGGGGCGCCCTTGCACAGCCGCAGGAAGTCGAGCTCCGAGATGCGGGGCGGTTCCGGGGGCGAGGGAACGACCGGGTGCCGCAGGATCGGATCGATGTCCACGACGTCCACTCCGGCCGCGTCGCCGGTCGGCGGCGTTCGCCCGTCGGCCGCGTAGATGTCGATGGCGACGTCGGTGAGCGAGACGACGGGGATGCTCCGGTTGAGCAGCTGGATGTCGCGACGTTCCGGTCGCGCGTCCACGACACAGGCGATCAGCGCGGGTTCGGCGCCCGCGCCCACGATGGCGGCCGCCGCACGCCGCGTGGTGTTCTCCGTCGACAACAGGTCGGTGATGAGCACCACCCGCTCGCCGGCCTGAACGGGTTCGCTCGGATGCAGCCCCTCCAGGTCGAGTTCACCCGGCATGGCGTGGTGCCTCCCGCCCAACGCGAGGCACTCGCTCAGCCGCGCGGCCAGCGGCATCGGCGCCGCCGACACATGCGCGACCACCGTGGGCACCTCGCCGTGGCCGCGTTCGTCCAGTACGGCCTCCACCTTGCGAGCCAGCACGTACGCCGCGGTCGCCGTTCCGATCGTCGCGACCAGGAGCAGGGCGGAGTCGACCCAGCGCCGGGTGATCCGCAGCCCGGGCGTGCGGAACAGCCCGTTCGCCACACCGGAGGCCTCTCCCCCGTGCTCGACGACCTCGGCGAGCTCGCGGTGCGCCTGCCGCTCCAGGGTGCGCAGCACCCCCAGGGGGGTCAGCGCGAGGCAGACCCGGCCGCCGGTGACCTCGAAGAGCCGTGGGTACTGCTCCAGCGCCCGCCACAGGCCGTCACCCGGTTCCCCTCCGGCCTCCGTCCAGCACCGCATCGCCGTCTCCGTCGACACCGCACCGCCGACCCTGCTCAGTTCGGTGAGGACGGCGCGGACGGCCGCCGAGCCGCCGTACCAGAGGGGTGGTCCGTAGCAGCCGTGCACGAGTGTCGGGCTCGGCGGTGCGCCCGTGCCCGGGTGCTGCTCGGCGTGCAGCCCACTCACGCTGAGATCCACGATCCGCGGATCGGCGTCGGGGAAGAGGACAGCGACGGCCGTGAGGTCGGCCAGCCCGTCGGCCACGCCGAGTGCGGCGCTCAGCGCGTCCTGGAGTCCGGAGGGGCTGAGGTAGCCGCTGTCCCGTAACGGCACCGAGACGACCACTCCGCCCAGCGCGGGATCCCCCGCGGTTTCCCGGGCCGCGTTGACCAACGCGGCGCGTCCGGGCTCGTCGAGGCCGCTCACCGGGTCGAACTCGCAGCGGATCCAGCGCAGTTGCTGGCCCACCGCCGCCTGGGGGCGGTCGATCCACGACACCGGGGTGCGGTGCGTCTTCGGATCGGTGAGGACCTGCACCTCGTGCAGCGTGCCCGGTGCGTGGCCGAGCGAGCCCTCCGCTATGACCGTCTGGCCGTCGGACTCCGTGTACACCCAGCCGGTCATGGTGTCCGCGGTCCGCACGACGATGCTGCCGCCGTAGCTCCTGACCAGGTGCGCCACCCGCCACAGCCCGTTCTGGCCGGGCCGCGGCGCGTTCGCGTCGGCGCGCGCGCCCTCCGGCACGGGGAAGTGGTGGCCGAATGCGTAGAAGACGGTGTCCTCCGCCTCGGTCGGCCGGTGTCCCGAAGCGGGCCGCACCCCGGACGGAATCCCGTGCCGCGCCAGTACCGGATCCAGCCGGGTCACCAGCCCACTGCCCGAGTCGCCGACCAGCAGACGCAGCACCTGGCTGCGCGTCGTCGTGGCCAGCTCCGCCAGTTCGGCCGAGGCGGGCGGCATGTCGGCGTGACGCCGGTCATAGGTCACGGAATCGAGCAGGACAGCGCCCACGAGGCAACGGGGCGGTTCACCGACGACCCCGGCCGCACCGTGCTCCGCCACGTTCTCCAGGAGCTCCAGCAGGACCGTCTGGCTCAGCGCGTCGGCGTCCGGCTCCGACAAGCCGAGGTCACGGAGCCGGGCCACGATCCCCAGGAAGTCCTGTGACACGCGCAGTTCGTCGCCGTCGAGCGGCGACAGCCACTGGAACGGCAGGATGCGCCGCCTCACGTAGGGGGACTCGTCGCGGGCCGTGGACTTGCCGCCGCCCGGTGTCGCGTCGTCGGCGGACGGGAGATGGTCCACCGCCGCCGCGTCGTCCACCTCGACGGCTCCTTCCGGCCAGCGCCCGGGCCGCAGGGCGTCCAGGAAGCCGACCTGCCCCATGAACGCCCGGGCGTCGCCACGCGCCCGGGCCTGCCGGGTCAGGAGCCGCTGCGCCACCGCCCGGTCCCGCTCCGCGCCCGACTCGTCCCCTGGGCCGCCGGTGTCCACCGGATCGGCACCGGTGCCGGCCAGTTCCGCGGTGGGCAGTGTGACCCGGACCGGCACGCTGTCCCGCACGGCGGCGTCGATCAGCAGCAGGGCTCGCGCCAGCGCCGCCATGTCGGCGAACTCGACCCGGGCGAAGTTCAGATGGAGCCCGTGTTCCAGAATCCGGTGGGTCCACCGCCCGTCCGCCGCGAGCGGTGCGCGCGGGGGCTGCATCACCTTCTCCCAGCTGCCGGGAGTGAGTCTGGGGGCGAAGTGAAGTCCTGCCATGGTCGGGCGCCCTCCCTCTTCCGTTCGCCGCTGCCGTACCTGTGACAGGTTCTGCCCACCCGGACCAGGTGAATATCACCCCTTCTTCCGCCTCGGGTGCCGAACTGCCATCATCAGCGCAGTGCGTCAACTTTCCTATGGACAAGTGACATTGGGGACGGATGGCATCCGGTCACAGCGGGGGGCGCGGCCTGCGGAGGGCCGTGGCGCGGGGACGGGAGATCGACGGTGCCCGCTTCGCCGCGTACGTGCTGCGCGCCGCCGCGCGGACACAGCGCGTGGTCATCACCGGGGCACGCTGCGCGGGGACCGTGGATCTGCGCCAGGCCGTCCTCGACGCCCATCTGGAGTTCGTGGACTGCGTCTTCGACGGAGAGGTCCTGCTGTCCGGAGCCGTTGTCAACTCACTCGACCTCAGCGGTAGTCGGGCGACGGCGCTGCTCGCCGACGGGCTGCGGGTACACGGAGACCTGGTGCTGCGCGAAGCTCGGATCGGTGACGCCGGCGCCACGGCTCCGTTCGCCGACTTCCGTACGGACGGCGACCGGGTTCTGGCCGCCCGTCGGGTGTCCGAGGAGCTGACCACGGCACCGTTGCGTCTGGTGGCCGCGCACATCGGCGGCGCGCTCGTCCTCGAACGGGCGGTGCTGGGCGGTCCCGGCCCGTGGATCCTGTTCGCCCCTCGCGTCACGGTAGGTGACTCATTGCGCGCGAGCGGGATGGAATCGTCCGGCGGCATCTACCTCAGGGACGGGCAGGTCGGCCACTCCCTTCTCTTCGAGGGCGCCTCGGTGAGCGCGATCGACGCCACGGGCCTGCGCTGCGACGGCGGCTTCTACGCCGACTGGGGCTTCTCCTGCTCCGGACCCGTCCGCCTGCGCAGCGCCGAGGTCGCCGGGATCGTCACCTTTCACGATGCGGTGCTCGGTGCCCCCGCTGGTGCCGCGATCCTCACCCGGCTGCGCACGGCCCGCCTGCGCGTGGATTTCCGTACGAACCCGGCGGGCCCGGTCGTGCTGCGCGACGCGCGGATCGGCTCGTACGTGGACGCGCCGGGCAGTTGGCCGACCGCGGGCGCGCTCGACGTGGAGGGGCTCACCTACGACCGGCTCGGCTCGGTCGAGCCCGTCGGGGTGAAGGAGCGGCTGGCGTGGCTGGCCAGGGACGGTACGGTCACCGCCGGCTCGTTCGAACAGCTTGCGCTGTCCTACCAGCGCGCCGGTGACGAACGGTCCGCGCGGGTCGTCCGACGCGCCCGCGAGCGCCGGACCCGGCGCTCGGAGAGGCTGCCCGCCCGCGTCTGGGGTGCCGTCCAGGACCTGCTGTTCGGCTACGGGTACGCACCGGGGCGCGCCCTGGTCTGGCTGATCGTGCTGGTGGGCGCGGGCTCCGCGTGGTTCGCCACACACGCGCCGCCACCGGTCACGGGCGGGGCGCGGCGGGACTGGGACCCCCTGCTGTACACCCTCGACCTGGTCGTCCCCGTCGCCGGCCTCGGTCAGCGGACCGCCTGGGATCCTGCCGGAGTGGACAAGGCGGTGGCCGTCCTGCTGATCCTCGCGGGCTGGCTGCTCGCCACCTCGGTGGTGGCGGGGGCGAGCAGATTGCTGAGCCGGAGCTGATAAGCGGCAGTGGTCCGGCGCCGAGTGGTCCGGCGCCGGGCTCGACGGCCGCGAACCGTCGCTCGCCCCGCGCGACGGCGCGGACCCGCCGGGCGGGCTCGGGACCCGCGTTCACGACCGTGGTTCACGATCGGTGTTCGCCACCGGTGTTCGCGAATGGTGTTCGTGACTGATGTTCGTGACCGGTGTTCGCGACCGGTGCACCCGCCGAACCAGAAGTGCGGCAACGGTCACCCATCGCACATCGGTGATCAGAAGGAATCGGGCCGCGCACCGCGCCGACGCACCTTCTGTCAGTCCCGGAACAACTCGGCAAGCCGGCGCGCACGGTCCGTAGGGTCCGGCTGACGGAGCCGCCCGGGATGCCGGGCCGCGCACAGCGAGGAGACACCGGTATGGCAAGCGTGGACATCTCATTGAAGGAGACCATGACGTCGATCGAGGGCGCGCTGGGAGCCGCTCTCGTCGACTACACCAGCGGTATGGCGCTGGGCACCTTAGGCGGGGGCAGGGACCTGGACCTGGCGGTCGCCGCCGCGGGCAACACCGATGTCATCCGTGCCAAGACCCGCACCATGGAGCACCTCGGCCTCAAGAGCGACATCGAGGACATGCTGATCACCCTCTCGAACCAGTACCACCTCATCCGGCCGCTCAAGGGCAAGGACGGGAACGGCCTGTTCCTCTACCTCGTGCTCGACAAGGCGAAGTCCAACCTGGCCATGGCCCGCCACCAGCTCAAGCGCATCGAGGCCGAACTGGAGGTGTAGCCCGCCGCCTTCTCCCTGCCTCCGCACGCTCACGAATTGAAGAATTCTTCATCTGGGCACATCCAGATCAGACCAATCCGATGGGTGTGCGGGGCGGGAGACGCGAGGATCTGTCATCGGTCCGCAAGCCCGCGCCCGCGGCGGCCCGTACACGGCCGCCGCGCCGGCCAGAGCAGAGTCCGTCAACCGCGGTAGGGAGCGAACGATCACCATGCAGGTCCCCCTCTACCAGGCCAAGGCCGAGTTCTTCCGCATGCTGGGGCACCCCGTGCGCATCCGCGTCCTGGAACTGCTGCAGAACGGCCCCGTCCCCGTGCGCGACCTCCTCGACGAGATCGAGATCGAACCCTCCAGCCTCTCCCAGCAACTTGCCGTGCTGCGCCGGTCCGGGATCGTGGTGTCCATCCGAGAAGGCTCCACCGTCAGTTACGCGCTCGCCGGCGGCGATGTCGCCGAACTCCTGCGGGCCGCCCGCCGCATCCTGACCGAACTCCTCGTCGGCCAGAGCGAACTGCTGGCCGAGCTCCGCCAGGCCGACGTCCGGCCGGCCCTGACCCAGGGCAGCCCGAGCCCGACCTCCTGAGCCCCTCCGGCGATTCCCCTCGGCCGGCCGCCCGTCCCAGCTCGCCCGTCGCCGAGCTCGCGCCACGGCGGAGTCGCGAGGGGCGTCACATGAGACGCGCACGCGGGCACACCGCTGCGTGAACTCGGTCTGGCACAAGCCGACTTACCCACGTGACGCCTGGCGACGCGGCCTGTCCCGTCCCCAAGTCGACCGGCCCGCCCCGAAGGCGCTCGCCGTGACCTCCGTGTCCCGACCCGGGTCCCCGGCCGTCCGCGCCGCCGAGGCGGAGGACGGCGTCGGCCGAGGGGGCGTCCGTCGGGGCGAGACCGTGTGGGTCCCGCCCCGACCGGCAGGCGACGCGCGCCGGAAACCCAGCCGCGGCGGGCGGACCGTCCGCCTTCCTGGCGTGCGTCAGGAAGGTCCGACCGGCGTCCGGTGCAGGGCCGACCACAGGCCCCGCACGAGATCCGTGTACGCCGACGCGAACCGGGCGTCGACGTCGCGCGGCGCATGCCCCGTCCCGGCCGCCACCGCCCGCGCGTACGCACGGGTCCGGGCGGCGGGAAAGCTACGGGCGAAGGCGTCGGCGTCGCCGGTCGCGAACGCCGCCGCCACCGCCCGCGCGTTCGCCAGGGCGTTGGCCTCGGCGAAGGCACGGGTGTTGGGCTCGGTGGTCAACTCCGCGTAGTCGGTGCCGTACCGATGGGCCCCGGCGGCGTCGTAGCCGTTCGCGACGGCGTAGGACCGGGCGTTCTCGTACGCCGCCGCGAAGGCCCGCTGGAAGCCGTAGGCGTCGCGATAGACCTGGCGGAGCACCGGTTCGAGCACGTCGAACCACTCCTCCTCCTCGACGGCCACCGCCTCCCGTGCCCGCCCGTGAACGGCGGCCAGCCGGGCGCAGGCGGCCGTCACGCGCCCGGAACGTGCGGTGGCCTCCGTCAACAGCGGGACCACCGTGCGCAGATGCCACTCGTGGACCACGTCCAGGGTGACGGCCGGGCAGCCCGGACGCAGCTCGGTGGCCGGTGCGGGCCGTGCCCCGCCGGGGCCCGCCGGGCCGGTCCGGCCCGCGGGGAGCACGTCGGTCAGTTCCGTCACCCAGGAGGGCAGCCCGGTCATGCCTGGGGCTTGGTGCCGTCGATGGCCACGCGCCGGCCGTGGCGCGCGTGCGGGTAGTAGTCCCAGATCGCGTGGTGCTGGACGCAGCGGTTGTCCCAGAACACCAGGGTGTTCGGCTGCCAGCGGACGCGGCACTGCAACAGCGGGGTGCGCGCGATGTGCTCGTACAGCATGCCGAGGACCGCGGCGCTCTCGGAGCGCGACAGCTGGGGGATGTGCGAGGTGTAGGGCGCGTTGACGAAGAGGAGCTTGCGGCCGGTGTCGGGGTGGCGGACCACGACGGGGTGCTCGCTGCGCGGGACGTCGTACTCGGCCGGCGGGGTCAGCCCCTGGGTCAGCCAGGGCCGCGCGCCGTCGTGGACGGCGGTCAGGCCGTCCAGGAGGGACTTCATCGCGGGTGACAGCATGTCGTAGGCCAGGTGCATGTTGGCGAACAGGGTGTCGCCGCCGCTGCCGGTCTCCGGGATCCGGGTGATGTGGAGCATCGAGCCGAGGGATGGTTCGGGGTCCGCGGTGCCGTCCGCGTGCCAGCCGTTGCCCGCCACGTCACGGGAGTTCTTGTCCGCGCTGATCTCCAGGATGTACGGGTCGGAGCCTTCCACCGGCAGGGAGTCGGGATGCAGCGGGCCGAAGAGCGCGGCGAACCGCTTGTGGTCCTCGGGTGTCGGGTGCTGGTCGCGGAAGACGAGCACGTGGTGGGCGAGGAAGGCCTCTTTGACCTCCTTCTCCTGCCGGGGTGTCAGCTCCCGGGACAGGTCGATGCCCGTGATCTCGGCGCCGATCAGCGGGGTCAGCTGTTCCACGGCGAGGGTTTCGTACGTCTCCTTCGGCCGGGTGCTGAGTCGCTCGACGGCGTCCAGTGCGAACTGCTCCATGGGGATCTCCTGTCGGGGGGTGGGGCGGGGGTCTTGGGGCGCGGGGCTAGAGGCCGCGGGCGAGGAGGTCGGCCAGGACCAGACGGCCGAAGGCGAGGTTTCCGTGGATGGTGTCGTCGGCCTCGCAGAACGCGGCGCGCTGGAGGCCCGTGCCGTCGGTGACCCGGGAGCGCAGGTCGACGATCTCGACGCCGAGGCGGTCGAGTTCGCCGCGGACCACCTCCTGCGCGGCCAGGAAGACGTCCTGGTCGGACATGCCGGGCACCCGCTGGGGCGGCATCACGGCCAGGACCCGCAGGCCGAGGCCGAGGGCGTGCGCGTAGAAGCCGAGGGCGCCGCGGACCATGGTCCGGACGATGTCCGTGAAGAGCGCGCTCGTGAGGAAGCCGGGGGCGAGGCCACCGGCGCGGTCCCGGTAGACGCGCCAGTTCTCGGTCGTCGCGAGCGTGTGCGCGCTGAGTCCGAAGGTGGCGACGAGGGGGATCGTGAGCCGGTCGAGGCCCGGCACCCCGAGTTCTTCGAGGAAGGCCCTGTACAGGCGTTCCGCCTCCTCCTTGCGGAAGACCACGTCGCCGCCCCGCAGATCGAAGAAGTCCGCGTTGAACTCGCGGCCCGCGCCGATCGGCCCGCCCAGGAAGGGCAGGCCGGCGGCCCGGGCGGCACGTCCGAGGGGGCCCGCGTGGGAGTCACCGAGCAGGAGGAACCGGGCCGTGGCTGTAGTAGTCGAGTACGGCGTCGTCACACCAGTGGTCCTCTCCGGTGTCGGTTCGGGCGGCGGCCCTGGGGGTGTCCGGCCGGGCCGGTGCGCGGCGGCCGTGGAGCGCGTCGAAGAAGTGGCGCATGACGAAGGCGACGCCCTCGGGGCTCACCGTGCGGAGGTTCGGCTCGTAGAAGGCCCCCTGGAAGGGGTGGCCGGTGATGATCTCGTACGACGGGAAGTAGTCGACGTGGTCGAGCTCCTGGGCGAGCTGTCCGGCCGCCGCGCGCAGCACGGACTTGGAGTAGGTCGTGGCGACGAGGGCGTGACCGGCCGTGGCGGTCGCGGTCAGAGGTACCGGTGACACGGTGAGCAGGATCTTCAGGGCGGGGTTGGCGCGCCGGGCGAGGGCCACGGCCGCCGTCAGGTCCCGATGCACCTCGGCGGCCGTGAAGTTGTGGAAGACGTGCCGGCCCGGGTCGAAGGAGCCGCGCACGGTTCCCGGGCAGACCGGGTGGACGGTGTCCGTGACCGTGTCGGTCCAGGCCTCGGTCAGGCCGAGGGTGAAGATCAGACAGCCCGCCGAGGAGACGGCCGTGCGGATGGCGGCGAGGGTGTGGTGCCGGGCGTCGAGCACGGCACCGGGTGTGGCGTGGCCGCCGGGTTCGACGGACGGACGGTACGGGTCGTGGAAGCGGCCCGCCTCCTCCCACACCTCGCCGGGGGGTGCCGATTCCTCGAACGCCCAGGTGAGCCACTGGCGCAGGGCGGCGGCCGTGTAGATGTTGCCGGTGCGGAAGGAGAACTGCCCGTACCAGCGGGCTTCGCGTTCGGCCGCGGTCAGGCCGGGGGGCGCGGTCTCGGCCTCGTACCAGTTCATGCCCTCCAGCAGCAGCGCGGGACCGAGGTGCCGGGCGAAGCAGGAGCCCGCGGTGAGGACGGGTTCGTCCGGGTCGAGGGGGAAGGCGGGCGCCCACAGGTCGGTGATGGCGGGGGCGGCCCGCTCGGCGACCGCGGTGCGCCAGAAGGAGCGCTCCGGGAGGGACTCGTAGGGGTGCACGATGGGATCTCTTCCTGGTGCGGGGAGGTCAGGAGGGGTTCGCCGGCAGAAGCGGTGCGGGAGCGGCGGTGGACGGCCTGGAGTGCTGGTCCCTGTCGTCGGGGAGGGGTTCGGCCGGGATCTCGTCGTTGATCGTGCGGGCGACGCTTTCGATGTGCGGGCCGGTGACGATCTCGTAGTGCGTGGCGTGCAGGTGGTGGACGGCCGAACCGTCGGGCAGGAATGCGTGCCACTCCCCCGCCGCCGTCCGCGCGTCCGGTGCCCCGGGCAGGTCGGTGACGGCCCGGGTGGCCAGCCACAGGGTGCTCGGGGTGCGGGTGAGCCGGGGCGGGGTGTGGGCGGTCATCGCGGCGAGGTTCGCCCGGCAGCAGTGGGCGAGCCGCTCGGCGTAGGCCTGTCCGGCTCCGGCGAGCGGTGACTGGCCGCCGTTGCCCCGCAGTTCGTGCTCGAACACGGTACGGAGGGCGTGGTCGTCGTAGGCGTCCGTCCGTGCCGCGCCGTACGGGGGTGGTGGGTCGAGGAGGTAGAGCCCGCCGACGGGACGGCCGGCCGCCTCCGCGTCGGCGGCCATGGACAGGGCTACCAGGGCGCCGAACGACCAGCCGGCGAGCCGGAATCGAGCGCGCGGGTCAGGGAAGCGGGCGCGCAGCGCCTCGTGGTAGCGGGCGGCCCGTTCGTCGACCGACCAGTGGGGAAGGCCGGGGTCGCGCAGTGCGGGGTCGGCGATCAGACAGACCGTGGTGCGGGGGTCGAGCGCCGAGACCAGGGGCCGGTAGGCCTGGATGTCGCCGCCGACCGGATGGATCAGGCAGAGCACGTCGGCACCGTGGCCCTGCTGCCAGATCTCCACGGTCAAGGGGTCGTCGGCGGTGTCCGGCGTGGTGGGCGGGTCGAGTTGGGCCAGGATCTCGTTCAGACTGACCCGGTGGCCGAGCCGGGCGAGGTCGAGGTCGATGCCGTACAGCCTCTTCACCTCGGAGAGCAGGTCCAGCAGGGTGAGCGAGTCGGCTCCGAGGTCGTAGAGGGAGGCTTCCGGGTCGAACGTGTCGACGCCCAGCAACTGGCGTACGGCGTCCGTCAGTTCGTCGGTCGTCGAGGCCGTCGCCCGCGCGGCTCCCGGGTCCGTGCCGGTCCGTGGCGAGGGTTCGTAGAAGTACCGGGACGCTTCGAGCGGGGTGGTGGACACGAGGAGGTGCGGCAACTGCACGTCCACGGCGTCGGCGAAGGCCCGCAGTCCCTCGGCGGTCGTCAGCCCCACCTCCAGGTGTGCCTGGTGGCGTGCGTCGGTGGCGAGAGGGTCCAGGGCCATACCGGCCTCCCGCCATACGTCCCAGCCGATGCCCAGCCGTACGGTGGACGACGCCGACGGGTCGGGGTCGTGGTGGGCGAAGGCGTCCAGGACCCCGTTGGCGGCGGCGTAGTCGAACTGGCCGACTCCCCCGAACAGGGCGGACAGGGACGAGCAGTAGGCCGCGTAGCGCGGGCGGTGCACGGCGATCAGCCGCTCGGTCAGCAGCGCCGCGCGGAGCTTCGCCTCCGTCGCGCGGCGCAGGGCGTGGCCGTCCCGGCGCGCGAGGAGCGCTCCGGCCGCGGTGCCCACCGAGTGCACGACACCGTCGAGCCGTCCGAGGTGCGGGGCGAGCAGGGCCAGTACGTCGTCACCGTCCCGCTCGGCGAGATCGGCCTCGACGAGCGTGACGCGCGCGGAGTGCGCGGTGAGCGCGGGCGGCAGGTGCGGGTGCCTGGCCAGCAACACGACCCGGCCTTCGGTGTGTTCGAGCAGCCAGGCGGCGACGCTCGCACCGATGCCCCCGGTGCCGCCGAGGACCAGGTGGGTGCCCGAGCCTTCCGTGAGGCCGGCCCCGGTGTGCGGGAGCGGCCGGGGCACGGGCTGCCGCACCGGTCGCCACCAGTAGCCCTCGCGCAGCGCCAGACGCGGTTCCTGGCCGGGCGCCGCCGGTCCGTCGGCGAGGACGAGGGGCAGCAGCTGTGCCCAGTCGGCGGGGTCCGCGCCGGGCAGGTCGAGCCAGCGGGTGTCGAGGCCGATCTCCTGGCGCGGGACCTCCACCGCCCCTGCCAGAAGCGCCAGTTCGGGGCGGTGGACCGGGCCGGTGACCGGTTGGGCCCGGTGGGACAGCCACCACACGCGCGGTCGCAGCTGTCGCGGCAGGGCGGCCAGCGCCTGGCACAGCGCGGCGGGGGCGTCTAGGCAGGCGTGCCGGGCATGCTCCAGGGAGGCTTCGTCCACGGTTCCCCGGACGGCGAGGGGCAGCGCGTGCAGCCACTCCACGCCGTCGTCCGCGTCCCGCGTGACCACCTTGAGAAGGTGGGTGAGGGCCTGCGGATCGGCCGGGTCGACCTCGTAACGGTCGTCCGTGACACGGGCGTAGGCGGCCGCGGCGGTGACGTGCACGACGCGGGTGTGCCTCGCTTCGAGGCCGCGCCAGCCGTCCGGCGCGGTGGACCCGTCGCTGACGACGACCACGACCCGGCGTGACGGCGGGCCGTCGACCGGGACGGCCCGCCGGGCCCGCGACCAGACGGTCTGGTGGAGCCACTCGTCCTCGGGCGCCCTGGCGGGTGCCAGGACGGAGGACGGGGGCGGCGCCATGGTGGGGGCGGCGGGGGGTTCGGGGGTGGCGCGCGGGAAGTCGTGGTCGGTCAGGTCGAACGACGGGGGCGGGAAGTCCCAGGGCGCCGGTGCGGGGCCCACGGGCCAGACGAGGTCGTCGCCGGCCGTCCAGGCACGCGCCGTCTGCCAGGCCCGGACGCCGTCGGTGTCAGGGGTGAGGGGCGGGCAGGAGCCGTCGTCGGGCGTCCCTTCGGGGCGGGGGCTCGCCTGCTCGCCGGAGCCGGACCCCGGCTGCTCCTCCGGGCGGAGGCCCGACCGTGTGTCGGCACCAGCGGTCGGTCGTACGTCGCCGGCGGCGAGCCCGCGCAGCCAACCGATCGCGGTCTCGGGGCCGTCGGGGACAGTCGCCGCGCGGTACGGCAGTGCCGGGCGGCCCGCCTGGAGGTGGCGCAGCACCTGCGCGTAGCTCTCCGGCCTGGCGGTCAGGTGGTCGGCGACGCGACCGGCGTCCGCGCGCAGCGCGGTCTCGCTGCCGCTCGACAGCACGAGGCACGGGATCGTCGCGGGCGCGCGGAGCGGAGCCGTGGTGTCGGGGTGTTCCAGGATCAGGTGGGCGTTGGTGCCACCGATGCCGAAGCTGCTCACCCCGGCCACGCGCGGCCGCCCGTCCGGCCAGGGCCGTACGGTGGCGGGGACGTGGAACGGTGTCGGGTCGGCGCCGATCTCCGGGTTGAGGCGTCGGAAGTCGATGTTCGGCGGAATCAGGCCGTGGTGGACCGAGAGGGCGGCGCGGACCAGGCCCACGACGCCCGCGGCGGCCCCCAGGTGACCGATCTGGCTCTTCACGGACGACAGCGCGCAGTGCGCGGAGTCGGTCAGGCCGAAGGCCTGGCGCAGCGCGCTGACCTCGACGGGGTCACCGAGGCGGGTGCCGGTGCCGTGCGCCTCGACGTATCCGACGTCGGAGCCGGAGCGGCCGCTGCGGTGCAGGGCGGTCCGGATGACCTCGCGCTGCCCCGCCACCGAGGGGGCGCTGTAGCCGAGTTTCTCGGAGCCGTCGTTGTTCACGGCCGAGCCGGTGATCACGGCGTACACGGTGTCGCCGTCGAGCCGGGCCTGCCGCAGGGTCTTGAGCACCACGACGCCGACGCCGCTGGCACCGACCGTGCCGGCGGCGTCGTCGCTGAAGGGCCGGCAGTGACCGTCCGGGGAGAAGATGTGCTGCGGGCGGTAGGTGTAGCCGTCGGTCAGCTGCGGATCGATCAGCACCCCTCCGGCGAGCATGACGTCGGCGTCGCCCTGGCGGAGCAGTCCGGCCGCGACATGGACGCCCACCAGCGAGCTGGCGCAGGCGGCCTGCACGGTGAAGGCGGGTCCGGTCAGACCGAGGTGGTAGGCGGCTTTGGTGGCGAGGAAGTCCTTGTCGTGGTGGAGGGCCATGCGGAAGCTGTCGGGCAGGGCGGCGGGATCGGCCTCGCGGAGCATCGACTGGAAGTAGGTGTTCTCCCCGCAGCCGGCGATCAGCCCGGTGCGCCGGGCGCCGGGGTCGGCGATGCCGGCGTGCGCGAGTGCCTCGACGCAGCTCATCAGCAGGTGCCGCTGCTGGGGGTCCATCAGCCGGGCCTCCTGACGGCTGATGCCGAAGCGGTCCGGGTCGAAGGCGAGCAGGCCGTCCAGCTGGCTGCGCGCGCCCACGCGGCCCTCGGTCGCGGGGAAGTACGTGATGCCGCGGCCGCCCGTCTCCACCATGCGCCAGAAGGCGGCCAGGTCCGGGGCACCGGGAACGCGGACCGCCATGCCGATGACGGCGACGGGTTCGGCCGTCTCCCGTCCGGGGGCCTCGCCGACGGCCGTCCTGGTGACCGGGCCGGTATCGGGGCCGGAGTTGACGTCCGAGTGGGCACCGGTGTCGGGGCCGGTCCCGGGTGCCGTGTCGTCGGCCGCGTCCAGGTGGCGGCTCAGACTCCGGACGGTGACGTGTTCGAAGAGGTCGGCGACGGTGAACACGAGGCCCAGGTCTGCACCACAGCGCAGGTGGAAGCGCATCAGGTCCAGGCTGCTCGCCCCGGCGTCGAAGAAGCGCTGGTCGGGGGCGACGGGTTTGCCGGTCACCCGCAGGAACAGCGCGCAGAGGCGGGCCTCTCGCTCCGTGACCTGCTCGGTGGCACCGGAAACGGCCCGCAGTTCCCTGCCCGTCGTGGGGGCCGTCCGCCGGTCGAGTTTGCCGCTCGGGGTGCGCGGGAGCGCGTCCACCCGGCGGAAGTCGCGGATCCGCACATGAGGGGGCAGCAGTCCGGCCAGATGACGGGTGAGTTCCGCGGGGTCGGGGTCTTCGTCCCCGCGGCACTGCAGGAGGGACACGAGGCCCTCGCCGTCCCGGACGACCAGGGCGCCGAGGATCGCCGGGTGCCGCAGCAGGGCCGCTTCTACCTGACCCAACTCCAGCCGGTGACCGCTGAGTTTGATCTGCTCGTCGGCCCGCCCGTCGTAGTGGAGCAGTCCGTCGCGGTCGAAGTGCGCGTGGTCGCCGCTGCGGTAGACCGTGCCGGTACCGGGCAGGTCGACGAAGCGGGTGCGGTTGAGATCGTTGTCGCCCAGATAGCAGGGCGCCACCATGGGGCCGCCGATCAGCAGGTGTCCGGTGGCGCCCGGCGGGACCGGTTCGCCGCTGTCGTCCACCACCCGCAGGACGGCGTTGTCCACGGGCCGTCCGATGGCCGGACGCGTCGGCCATCGCGCCGGATCGCCGTCGAGGCAAAGGGCGCTGACGACATGCGTCTCGGTGGGCCCGTAGTGGTTGAACAGCCGGGCGCCGGGCATGCCGGTGAACCAGGCCCGTACGGCGTCGGTGCACATGAGCTGCTCCCCCGCGGCGATCACCTCCCGCAGCCGGGAGGGGAACCGGCCGCGGTGGACGGCGTGTTCGGCGAGGAGCTGGAGGGCCACGCAGGGCAGGAACAGCCGCTCCACTCCTGCGTTCTCCAACTGGTCGAGCAGCGCCGGCAGGTCCTGTCGCCATTCGGGGCGCACCAGGTGCAGCCGGCCGCCCGAGCAGAGCGTGGTGAAGATCTCCTGGAAGGACACGTCGAAGGACAGCATCGAGAACTGCTGGGTGACCGCCGCGTCCGGCAGACCGCCGGTGTCGCTCTGCCAGTGCAGCAGGTTGCACAGCGTCAGGTCGGGGACGTCGACGCCCTTGGGGGTGCCGGTGGAGCCCGAGGTGAACAGCGTGTACAGCGGCCGGAAACCTCGGTGCGAGGCGGACTCGGACACAGCCGGGGCGGCGCGCAGGTCGAGGGCCGCCAGATCGACGGTGTGCCGGTCGAGGTCCGCCGGCGCGATCGTGGCGATGTCCCCGTCGCCGCCGGGCGGCACCAGGACGCACACGGGGTCGATCTGTCGCAGGACGTCACGCAGCAGGGCGGGGGGATACGCGGGGTCGAGGGGGACGACGGTGAGGTTGAGTCGTGCGGCGGCCAGGAGCGCGACCACGTGCTCGGCCGAGGGAGGCAGGTAAAGGGCGACCCGGGCCGGTGCTGCCGGATCGGTGGGGAGCGGATGACCATGAAGCAGTTCGGCGGCCAATGTCGCGGCACGGGCGTCGAGTTCGGCGTAGGTGAGGGTGCGGTCCCCGGAGGTGAGCGCGGGCGCGTCGGGGGTGCGGCGGACCTGTCGCGCGAAGCCTTCGGCGACCGTGCTGAACGCGGGTGCCGTCTCCGTTCCGCGCCCCTGCTCGGGCAGTGCGCGCCGGTAGGGGGCGACAAGGTCGGTCAGGGTCTCGGCCCGGTCCTCGGTGAGCAGGTCCACCGCCCGCCGGAACAACCGCGCGGCGGCGGCGACGCGTTCGGCGTCGATCCGCTCCTCGGCGTACTCCCACAGGCAGTCGAAGCCGTCCTCGCGCTCCACGACGGAGAGGGTGAGCGCGCACTTCGCCTCGGCGGCCTCCCACCACAGGGGGCGCACACGGCAGCCCGGCAGGGACAGAGCGTCGAAGTCGGTGTTCTCCAGCACGAACATGAAGTCGAACGGCGGCCCGTCACCGCCGAAGCGGTGGTCGGTCAGGACGTCGGAGAGCGCCACGTCCTGCCGCCGCAGGACCTCCTGGACCCCGGCGGCCTGCCCTCTGAGCTGCTCACGCAGGCGCAGGCGGGGGTCGAGTTCCATGGGAAGCAGCACGGTGTTGGCGAACATGCCGACCGTGGGGCCGAATTCGGCCCCCGGCCGGCCCGCGACGGGCGCGGCGACGAGCGGACGGGTGGCGCCGGTCACTCCGTACAGGCTCCAGGAGTAGGCCGCCAGCAGGAGTTGGAAGCGGGTGAGCCCGAGTTCTGCGCACAGCCGGTCGAGGTGGGAGCGACGGACGAGGTCGAGCGAGGTGCGCAGCAGTCGCGCGCGGGCGCCACCGGTTCCGGCCGGTGGGACGGGAGTGGGGGCCTCCGTCCCGGCGTAGTGCTCGTGGAGTGCGTCGCGTTGGTGACGGTAGGCGGGACTGCGGTGCCACTCCTGTTGCCACAGGGCGAAATCGACCGGGGTCACGCCGGGTTCGTCCGCGGTCAGCGCGGCCCGGGCGCCGTCCGCCGGCTCGGCGCAGGCGGCCGACAGGTCGCGGAAGAGGGTGTTGAGGGACCAGCCGTCGACGGCGATGTGGTGCAGGTGCAGCAGCAGCACGGAGCCCTCGGCGTCGCGGACGAGTCCCGCCCGGAGCATGCGCGGCGTGCCGAGGTCGAACGGCGAGGCGAAGAAGTGACGGGCGGTGTCCCGCCAGTCGGGTCCGGACGGCACGACGGGTCCGGACGGCACGACTGGACCGGACGGCACGGCTGTCGCACTGGGTCCCGCGGACGCGTCGGGTCCCGCGGGCACAGTGGGCCAGGCGGACGCGTCGGACCCGGCGGTCTCGTCAGACCCGGCGGACGCGTCGGACCCGGCAGTCGCATCGGACGCGTCGGTCGGCTGCCAGGGGTCGTAGGGGTCCCCGATCTCCTGGACCAGGCCGTCGTGCGTGGCGCGGAAGGAGGTGTGCAACGCAGGGTGACGGGCGACGAGTTGACGCAGAGCCGCGCGCAGGGCCGCCTCGTCGACGGCTCCTTCCAGGTGGAAGGCGAGCGGAACGTCGTAGGCCCGGCCGCGCGGGTCGCGCCGGTGCAGCAGCCACAGCCGCTGCTGCTCCGAGGTGGCCGGTGCGGTGCGCAGCCCGCTCGGTGCCGCGACCGGCGGCGGCAGCGGGACCGACTGCTCGCCGGCGGCGATCGCGTCGCTCAGCGCGGCGAAGTCGGCCTGGAGGACGAGGGACTGGGGCAGATCGACGTGCCAGCGGCTGCGGATCTCGAAGCACAGCCGCAGCGCCTTCAGCGAGTCACCGCCGTTGGGTATCCACCGGTCGTCGGGCCGCAGTCCGGGGATGCCGAGAATGTCTCCGGCCAGCTCCAGCAGTTGCCGCTGGTCCTCGGTCGCCTCGGTGCCGGTGGTGCGGGCGCGCCGCCAGGGCTCGGCCGGGGAGTCCAGCAGGGCGGCTTCGTCGATCTTGCCGTTGGGGTTGCGCGGCAGGGCGTCGACGAGGTGGGTACGGTGCGGGCGCATGTACGGCGGCAGGACGGCGGTCAGGTGCCGGTCGTACTCCTCGAACTCCAGCTCGGAGCCGAGGACCAGGTAGGCGAGCAACTCGTGGGCACCGTCGACGTCGCGGAGGGTGAAGACGTGCGCCTGGCGGACGGCCGGGTGGGTGGTGAGCTGCCGTTCCAGCTCCCCGGGCTCGATGCGGAAGCCGCGCACCTTGACCTGCCGGTCGGTCCTGCCGACGTAGGTGATGACGTCGGCGGCGTCGCGGCGGGCGAGGTCACCGGTGCGGTACCAGCGGTCCCGGCCTCCGTCGTGCCAGGGCAGTCGGACGAAGCGGCGCGCGGTCTCCTCCGGCAGGTGGCGGTAGCCGATCGCCAGGCCCTCGCCCGACAGGAGGAGTTCACCGACCTCGCCGGCCTCGGCCGGGCGGGAGCCGTCGGCGATCAGCAGGGCGCCGGTGGCGGGCAGTGGTCGTCCGACGGGGACGACGTCGCCGTCGAAGTCGCGGGGGATCGGGTGGGACAGCGCGAAGGTGGTGCACTCGGTGGGGCCGTAGACGTTGACGAGTCGGGTCGGGGCGTGCGGATTGTCGCGGTACCACTGGCGGACGCGGACGGCGTTGAGCTGTTCCCCGCCGACGAGGACCTGGCTCACGGTGTCGAAGCAGGTGGGGACCTTGTCGACGACGGCGTTGAACAGCGCGGTCGTGACGAACACGGCGTCGATACGGTCCTGGCGCAGACCCTCCGCCAGCAGGTGGGGGTTCCGGACCCGGGCGTCGTCGAGGATCACGCAGGTCGCGCCGCTCAGCAGCGGGACCCAGACCTCGAAACTGAGCGCGTCGAAGGCCGGGTTGGACAGACTCGCGCACCGCGCGTCCTCCGCCAGGCGGATCGGGCCGGGGAGCGCCAGGCGCAGCACGCCCCGGTCCCGTACCTCCACGCCCTTGGGGCGGCCGGTGGTGCCCGAGGTGTAGAAGAGGAACCCCACGGGGTCGTCGAGAACGGGTGTCGCCTCGCCGACCGGGTCGGGCTCCGGCTCCGGCTCCGGCCCTGTCACGGCGTCCGTGTCGAGGAGGTCCCCGGCGTGGAGAGCCAGCGCCGACGGGGGGACCTCGACGTCGTCCGCGACCACGTCGACGTCGACGTCTGCGTCTGCGTCTGCGTCTGCGTCCAGTACGAGGACGCAGGCTCCGGAGTCGTCGAGAATGTGGCGGCGGCGCCCGGCCGGGCTCTGCGCGTCGAGCGGCACCACCGTGGCGCCGGCCCGGCGGATGCCGAGCATCACGCACACCAGTTGCCAGGACCGGGGCAGACGTACCGCGACGGCCTGTCCCGCGCGGACGCCGTGCGCCCGCAGCCCCCGGGCCACGGCCAGGCTGCGGCGGTCGAGTTCCGCGTAGTCGAGGACGTGGTCGCCGTCGATCACCGCGGGCGCGGCGGGGCGGCGGTGGGCCTGGGCGAGTACGGCGTCGGCCAGGGTGAGCGGCGGTGTGGCGTCGGGCATGCCGGTGAGGTCCTGGTCGTTCATCACGCCTCCTCCCCCGGCGCCGCGAACGCCGCGCCGAGCACGGCGAGTTCCGCCTCGATCTGCCGGGCCACGTGCGGGACCTCGGTGTGTTCGAGGACTTCCCAGTGGTCGCAGTCCAGCGGCTCGACGCGGAAGTCGCCCTCGGCCCGCCGCTGCCAGAACGCGCGGACGTCCGAGACGAACGACGGATCCGGTGTGCCTCCGACGGCCTGGACCAGGACCAGCCGGGCCGCCGAGGAGGCCGGGACGTGGTCGCGCGCGGTCATCCGGTTGTGGTTGTAGATGCGGAAGTACTGGTCGATCTGCTCGTCGTCGATGCCCGGGTACATGCCGTTGAACTTCACGAGCTTGTCCTTGAACTCGGCCAGGTCCACGGGCTCGACCGCCGCTCGTGCCGCGGGATCGTCGGTGGCCTGGGTGTCGAGGAGCACCACGCTCACCCCGCGGTGCCCGGCCCGTGCGAGGCGGCGGCCCATCTCGTGGGCGACGAGACCGCCGTACGAGAGGCCGGTGAGGACGAGGGGGCCGTCGCCGAGTGGTGCGACGAGCCGGAGGTAGGCCTCGGCCATGGCCTCGACGCTGGGCAGGAACTCCTCCCCCGGGTTCACCCCCGGGGACTGGATGCCGTAGAGGCCGACCGGGTCCGGCAGGGCCGTGGCCAGGGAGAGGTAGCAGAACGCGGTGCCGCCGGCGGGGTGGACACAGATCACGTTCCCCTGGCCGCCGCCGGGCCGGAACTCGATGAGGTTGCTGGGCGGCGGCCCCGACCTGCCCTGCCGGACGAGTCCGCCGAGGGCTTCGATCGTCGGGTGGAGCATCAGGTCCCGGACCGGGATCGTGGCTCCGAGCCGGTCGCGTACGCGGTGGGCCATCTTGATGGCGGACAGGCTGGTGCCACCGATGTCGAAGAAGCTGTCGCTGATGCCGATGTCGGGGTACAGCAGGATCTCCCGCCATATCTGATACAGCGTCAGTTCTATGTGGTCGCGCGGACTCGACGTGTTGACCTGGCCGAGGGTGGTCTCGCCCGCCCGGCGCAGCAGCGACTCCCGGTCGAGCTTGCCGTTCCGGCTGAGCGGGAGGGACGGCAGGTCGACGACGACGGCCGGGATCATGTAGTCGGGCAGTCTGTCCGCCAGGGCCGCGCGCCACTCGTGCGGGGCGCGCACGGGCGCGTCGCCCCGGCCGACGCCCGCCACCAGACGGGGCTCGGCCCCCGAGTCGCGGTCCAGCAGCACCGCCGCCTCGCGCACCCCCGGTACGGCGAGCAGCGCGGCCTCGACCTCGGCCGGCTCGATCCGGAAGCCGCGCAGCTTGACCTGGTCGTCCGCGCGTCCCAGGTACACGGCCGTGCCGTCGGCCAGCCGTCGGGCGAGGTCGCCGGTCCGGTAGACACGCGCCCCGGGGACGAAGGGGTCGGGCAGGAACCGCTCGTCGGTCAGGTCGGGCCGGTGGAGATATCCGGCCGCGAGGCTCGCGCCGCCGAGGTACACCTCCCCCGCGACGCCCACCGGCACGGGCTGCATCCGGTGGTCGAGCAGGTACAGACGGGTGCCTTGGAGGGGCCGGCCGATGGGGCACGGCCGGTCGAGCGGCTGTGGGTCGTAGTGGGCCGTGCTGTAGAGCGTGGCCTCGGTCGGGCCGTACCCGAAACAGATCCGCAGGCCCGGCAGATGCTGCCGCAGCCGGTGCAGCGCCGCCTCGGGCAGGGACTCCACCCCGGTCAGCACCTGCCGCAACGAGAGTCCGTGCAGCCGCTTTCCGGGGTCCTCGTCGATCCACTTGATGTAGGACGGGGGCAGGAACGCCTGCACGACGCGGTGTTCGCGCATCCAGTGCATCAGTGCCTCGGGGTCGCCGCGCAGCTCGTCCGGGACGAGGTGCAGTTCGCCGCCGGTGGTGAGCGGCATCAGAAGTTCGTGCACGGAGGCGTCGAAGCCGATGCTCGACCACGCGGAGGCGGCCTCACCGGGTGCGGCGCCCATGCGCGCCAGCCAGTTGTCGAACAGGTTGATGACACTGCCGTGGGTCACGGCGACACCCTTGGGGCTGCCGGTCGAGCCGGAGGTGTAGATGACGTACGCCAACCGCGTGGGGTCGGCGGGCGGTCGGGGTGCCGCCAGGTCGTCGGCACCGGCCTCGACCTCGGCGAGCGCGCACCAGTCGGCGGGCCGGTCCGCCGCCGTGCGGTCGCTGAGGACCAGCGCGGGCTCCGCGTCCCGCACCATCGCGGCCAGCCGCAGCGGGGGCTGCGCGGGGTCGAGCGGCAGATAGGCGGCGCCCGCCTTCAGGATGCCGAGAGCTCCGACCACATAGCCCGTGGAGCGTCCCGTGTGCAGGCCGACGACCTGTCCGGGGCGCACCCCGCGCACGGCGAGGGCCCGGGCGAGGCGGTCGGCCCGCCGGTCCAGGGTGGCGTAGTCGAGCCGTTCGTCCTCGCACACCAGCGCGGTCCCTGCGGGGCGGAGCCGGACCTGCTCGTCGAAGCGGGCGAGGAGGCCGGCCGTCGCGGGCGCGGGATCCCGTCCTTCGGTGGCGTCCCAGTCGGCGAGCAGCTGCCGCCGCTCCTCCGCGTCCATCAGTTCCAGCGTGTCGACCGGCGCGTCCGGGCGTTCCGTCATGTCGGTGAGGAGGTGGCGCAGTTGGCGTACGAAGCGTTCCGCGGTGTCGTGGTCGAACAGGGCCCGCGCGTAGTCGAGGTGCCCGACCGTGCGTCCGTCCGACTCGGTCAGCGACAGGGCGAGGTCGAACTTCGCCGGTGCGTAGGAGATGTCGAGCGGTTCGGCGTCGATGCCCGGCAGGCTCAACAGGCCCCCGCGCTCGGGCACCCAGGCGCACATGGTCTGGAACAGGGGCGTGTGGGCGACGCTGCGGGGCGGGTTGACCAGCTCCACGATGCGTTCGAGCGGCAGGTCCTGGTGGTCGAGCGCGGCACGGAGGACGCCCCTGACCCGCCCCAGGGCCTCGGCGGCGTCGGGGGTGTCGGAGAGATCGACGCGCAGGGGGAGGGAGTTGACGAAGAATCCGATGAGTCCGGCGGCGTCCCCGCGCGGACGATTGGCCGTCGGTGTGCCGACGACGACGTCGTCACGGCCGCTCAGTCGCGCCATCAGGAGGGTCCACCCGGTCAGGACGGCCACGAAGAGGGTGCCGCCGTGGCGTCGGGCCAGTGCCCGCAGGGCGGTGGTCAGGTCCGCGTCGAGGGTGAACTCGACGCGTCCGCCGCGCAGATCCTGTTCGGCCGGGCGCGGACGGTCGGTGGGCGGCCCGGTCAGCGGAGGCGCGCCGCGCAGGGCTTCCCGCCAGTGGTCCGCCTGTACGGCGAGTTCACCGCCGAGGACGCGGGCGCGCTGGGCGCGGGCGTGATCCGCGTACTGGAGCGGGAGGGCGGGCAGCGGGTCGGGCTCGCTGTTGAGCAACGCCGTGTAGAGCGTGCCGAGTTCGCGCATCATCACGTTCATCGACTGCCCGTCGAAGATGGTGTGGTGCATCGTCAGCAGCAGGACATGGTGTTCGGGAGCGAGGGTGACGAGACGGCCGCGGCCGAGCGGTCCGCGGGCGAGGTCGAAGGGGGCGGAGACCTCCTCCAGCCGCAGCTCGTCGAGCCGGGCCGTGGCGTCGGGCAGACCGGAGAGGTCGTCGGTGGCGAGGGCGAAGCCCGTGCCGGGCGGGTCGATCCGCTGGAAGACCTCTCCGTCGACGGCCGAGAGGCGGGTGCGCAGCACTTGGTGGCGGGCGACCAGCGCGTCGAGGGCGCGGCCCAGGAGGGCGCGGTCCACAGGGCCGCGCAGTGTGAAGGCGATCGGCTCGTTGTACGCCTCGTTCGCGCCCGGCAACTGGGAGAGGAACCACAGTCGTTGCTGGGCGAAGGACGCCGGGGCGAGGTCGGAGGTGTCCGCCCGTTCCGCCGCGGAGCCGCCTTGGGGCACGGCGTTCGCGAGTCGGCGGGGGGAGGGAACGTGGGGGGTCTGTTGCACCGACAAAGCTGGCTCTTCCCGTCTGCAGGGGTACTGGTTTCGAGAGTCACGGATGCTGTTCGGTCGGCACGCGCGGCAGGGGGACGTCGGCGTCGCGCCCTGCGTGCCGTTCAGGAGGAGTGCCGCCGGGGGGATGCTCCGGGTGCGGACGCCTCCCGGGGAAGCGGCCGGTGCGGCGGTCGCCGCCCTGCCGTGCGGAGGGGGGATACGGGGGTGTGCCGCCTGCGGCGGCCCGCGGCCCGGGGGCCGCCAGGGGTGGGACAACGTTGCCAGGGTGTAACGGACCCTTGCCCGTATCACCGCCGTCCGGCATGTTCCGTACCAGCCTTCTCGTTCATGGCGCCGCGCGAACGCCGCCACACCGTCCGACCGCGGGGCCGAAACCGGCCACCGGGATGCACGGCGATAATTGATCAGCTAACGAGACCCTGTCAATGGCCTCCATTCGACGGGCACCAAGATCCCCGAACAGCCGCGTATGCCACCGAGTCGCGGATTCGCCGGTCCTGCACCAAATAATCGTCAAGTCGCGGACGATAACTCCATGCATCAGCCATCTTCTTTGGCGTGGTCGAATTAACAGGTGTGATTTTCCTGCTCGGAGTTCCTCCTCACCGGCTCGCGGCACCGGGCGCGGCGGGTTCACCGACGCGGTCCGGCCGGGTCACCTTACGAGGAGTTACCAGGTCAGTCGCACCAACAGACCCTCCGGCCGGCCCCGGCGCCACGACCACGCCCCGCCACGCCGCGCGGATCCACCCCCAGCACGACCGGACCCCTCTCCCCCACCGCCGCGGATTGCGAATGCGACGCGCCATTCGTCGCCCTTCACCGTGACCCGACCCAGGACGCCCATTACGAGCCGTGAACCCGCGCGGAAATTCATGGTTTGACCACGCCCGGAAAAGGGGAAAGATCAAATTTTCTGCGATTTCTCACGCCCGCGAACACGAGGCTCGCGAACACGACGTCCGTGAATGCAGGCTTCGTGGACCACAAGCATCCATATCGCCCTCGAATACCCACGGACGCACGCAAAGCGAAAAACCGGCCATAGGGGGACGGGAGCGGAGGTCGGTGATCCACACCGCCCTCGCCTCGCCGCCGGCGACCCGCAGCGACCATACTGGGAGCGCACGCCGCCTCCCACCTGCAAAGTGACTCATGCCCAAGTCCACCACCGCCCGCCCCACCGCTCCGGACACCGTCTGGCTGGCCCGAGGACGCCAGGCCGGGCCCGCGCCGCAGGAGCCCCTCCGGGAGAACCTGCGGAGACTGAAGGCCGACGGGACGATCCGGGACTTCCTGGAGACCGGGAACTCGACGGAACCCGACGCGCACGTCTTCGAAGCACGCTGGGTCGTCGACGACACGGTCACCGTACGTGCGCGCCTCACGACCGACGGACGCGCCCACGTGGACGAGGAGCGGCGCTGGACGCTGGCCGCCGAGGCGGACCGGCCCTGGGACCTCTCCTGGCCCTCCCCCGCGACGATGTTCTGGCCGGGCGGCGGCGAGGTCCGCTGGGACCGCGACGTGGTCGGTGACCTCGCTCTTCAGGACCTCAACCCGCTTCCGCAGGAGGACAAGGAGCTGCGCCGTCTGCTCCGGGAGTCGGCGCAGCACAGCTGGAGCATCAACGTCGTGGTCCACGAGGCGATGACGACCGACCAGCGCGGCCGCGTCCCCCTGGTGCGCCTGCTGCCGCCGGCTCTGCGCCACCGCGTCGTGGAGCACCGGGCCGCTCCCGACCAGTACCAGGCCGTCAACTGGGCCCTCTACGACCTGGGCGTCCGGGTGCCGCGCGGCGGTGCGGTGATCCTGCCCGGCAAACCGGCCCGGACCGGCTACACGGAGCAGGACTTCACCGTGCGCAGTGTGTTCCTCGACGGGTCGGAGCCGACGGAGCTCCTGGAGAAGGTCGTACGGTACGCCGCCCTGCCCCGGCCGCTGTCCGAAGAGGCGGAGCAGGCCGTGACCGCGCTGCGGGAGCAGTGGAAGCTCCTGACGATGGAGGAGGAGCTGGACCGCGCCCGCGCCCTGGTGGCCGCCTACGCCGAAGCGCTGGAGGCGATGACCAAGTCGCGTGACCAGTACCGCGAGGCGACCGAACTCGCGCATGCGGCACTGGCCGAGATCAAGGAGTTCCGGGGGGCGGCGTCCCGTGCCCAAGAGGCGTCCGGCGACGCGGACGGGGGCGGGCTGCCGCACCAGCTGACACGGACGTTCCAGCGGTTCACCGGGGCCATCCGGCCACGCCGTACGGCACGCGACGACGCCCCCGGCCGGAGCGCGGACACGCCCGGGGACGGGACCGACACGTCCGCGTGAACGTACGGCGGTGGAGGCCTGCCCGTTCGGAGCGCCCGGGGGCCTCAGGCTCCTCGCCACACGTTGGCGAACGCCGCGTTCTCGAAGGACCGGCGCTGGCGGACCGCCTCCAGCTCCATGACGGCGCCGTGGACGGCGGCCAGTACGGTCGTCACCGCGTCGTCGGTGACGACCGGTTCGTCCGCGCTCTGGTCGCACTGGATCCCGACGGCCGCCGCGAGGGCGAGGACCACGGGCTCGTCCGCCGCCCAGCGGTGCAGGGCGCGTCGGCGGGCGGGCGAATCGGCCACCGTCATCCGGGCCGCCGCGAAGGACATCCGGCGACGGCGTTGCCGGGTCAGCTGGCCCTCCTCCTCCAGGACGGCCGTGTAGGCCGAGAACAGGTCGCGGCCCCTGCGCCACAGCCAGTCGTCGACCGACTCGTACGGCCCTTGCCGTACGAGCGACGCCGCGGCCTCGGCCAGGAGGCGGTCCTCCGGCACGGCGTCCCCGGCCGGCACGACGCCGTCGCCCGCCAGGGTGACGGCCCGCGTGCCGAGGAGATCGATCAGTTCGGCGCCGGCGAGAGCGAGGGACAGATCGCCCTGTCCCACGGGGCCGCCGGGGTCCACTTCGATGGCGATGATCAAGAGGTCCTTGGCCGTGGTCATGAAGGGAACTCCCACAGAGTCATCGCCGGCGACAGGTCGCTGAGCAGGTGTCCTGGTACTGCGCGGACAACGGACGGGATCCGGTGTGCGGCCGCAGGGCACGGTCCGACGTCGTCGTCGGCGGCCGCCGCGTTCACGGAACGGACCGCCGGGCCGACGGGCGTCAGGTCCGGCCGACGTGGCCTCCAGCACTCGGGACTCTAGCGCCCCCGCCTCGCCGGGGTCGTTCGGCAGGGGGGACGACACGGCGATGCCCCCCGCACCGGACGCGGTACGGGGGGCATTCCACGGGCGCGGGTAACGCCCACGGGGGGCCGGGACTCAGTGGCGGTGTCCGCCACCCCTGGACAGCTGTGCGAGAACCGCCCGGGCCATCGCCGCCTCACCCTTGGCGTTGGGGTGAGCGGGGGCGGCGGGCGAGGCGGGCTTCAGCGGTTCGATCCAGCGGTCGGCGGGCGCCTTGCACATGTCGTGCCCGATCGTGGGCTTGTACGTGTCGACGTAGCCGGCGCGGTTGAACAGCGCCACCGCGCGCATCACCAGGTTGAGCCGCTTGCTCACGTCGCGCAGGTACGCGAAGTCCTTCGCGGCGAACGGGACGGACGGATAGCAGCCGCTGCCGTCGTCGGGCAGCAGGTCCGGGTAACCGACCACGAGCACGCGAGCGTGCGGGGCACGGTCGTGCACGGCGCGCAGCACCCGCGCCAGCTTGGGCGCCGTCTGCAGGATGCTCAGGGTCAGCTGGTCGACACCCGACGCGTTGTAGTACTGCCGGCAGGGGTCGCCCGCGAGATCCTTCGAACTCAGCGCGACACAGGTGCCGATGATGGAACTGAAGCCGACGTCGTTGCCGCCGATCTGCACCGTCACCAGGTCCGTGGAGCGCCCCAGAGCGTTCAGCTGGGGGCCGTTGGTCCCCTGAGCCTTCCACATGTTCTCGGTCGTCGCACCGCCGCAGCTGACGTCCGTGAAGGCGGCCGTCTTCCGCGCGGCCGAGACCAGCGAGGGGTAGTTCTGGTCGGACCGGGCGCAGTTCGTGTCGACCTGACGGGGTATCAGGGGACCCGAGGTGTACGAGTCACCGAGCGCCACGTACTTCTCGCCCCGGTGCGCGTGCCCTCCGTCGGCGACGGCGGGGGACGCCGCGACGACACCGAGGAGCAGGACGCCGCAGCCGAGGGCGGCTCCGAGCGCGGGCGTGGGTCGCCGTCGTGGGGCCGTGCCGCTCGGGATCATGTGATGGTTCATCAACTCTCCTCCGTCGTCGCTGACACAGCAAGCCCGATCACAGCCGTCGCCGGCGCCCCGGCCACGCCGAGCGCCATCACGGTCAGGAGAGCGCTGCCCTTGCAGATTCAACATCGCTTGTATACCGGCCGGTAGGTCGCTGGAACAGAGGTCTGACAGGGGCAGCTCGGACACGGCCGGGACCGTCCGTCGCTCCGAACCGGACGAACGGCCCTGCGCGGGCCGCCTTTTGACGCCCCGCGCGCGGAGCCGGGACGGCTCGCCCGGAATCCACGGATCGTCCGAGAACGTCCGCGTGGCGCCCACCCCACTGATCCGCTCCCGGCACCCGGCGGGCGTTTCCTTCCCTGGCGTCCACTCGTTCTCCGGGCATGTCACCAGCTGATCCGATCAACGAATCACCAGGTCGGGGCTCCCGACGCAGGCAACCGGGCGGGGCGGCGACGGCGGCGACGGAGCCCGTCAGGTCAGCGGCGGGGCCCGCCAGGTCGGCGGCGGGGCGCGGCACGGACGCGACGGCCGCGGTACCGGGGCGCCGGGGCCCGGCCGGACGCGGTCCCACGGCACCGCCGTCCGCCTGGGCCAACCGATGGGGCACCGTGATTTTCTGAACGGGTCGCGCCGGGCGAGGTCGCCCGCCGGGAAACTGCACCTTGGAGGGCCGATGGAAACATGGACGGTCGCCGCCGACGGGGGACGCCCCGAAGGCCGGAGCTGCTCGCACCTGGGAGAGGTCACTGCGGACGCCGGGTCCTTCCCCGGGACCGGCGGAAGGACCGAGGCCGCGCCCGGCTGCGCGGAGTGCACGGCCCGGGGACAGCGGTGGGTGCACCTCCGGCTGTGCCTCACCTGCGGCCACCTGGGCTGCTGCGACAGCTCCCGAGGCAAACACGCGACCGCGCACTACGAACGGACCGGGCATCCGATCGCCCGGTCGGCCGAGGAGGGCGAGACCTGGGCGTGGTGCTACCGCGACGAGGTCTTCCTGGAGCGCCGCTAGGACGGGGCCGGGCGGAGCGCCGCTTGGACGTGCCGGGCGCCGCGACGCCATCGGCGGCCTTCCGTCCACACGCCCTGGTACCGCGTACGCCCTGCTACCGCGACAGGCGGCGTTCTCCCCGGACCTCCACCCCCCTGGGCCCGCCGCCACGAGCCGGCCGCCCGAGCCCCCGCCCGGCGGCACGGACGTCGACTCGTGCCATGCTGGGAAACGCTGATCATGGCGGAGAACGGGGACGAAAGGCAGCGTGAGGACAGCGACACGGCCGCGCCGGACAAGGATCTGGGACCGATTCGCGGCATCGGATCCCGGGCTGCTGCGGCTCATGGCCGGGCTGCGGACCGTGGGCGCCATCGCGCTCACGCTCGCCGTGCTGGCCCTCCTGAGTGTGGATGTCACGCACATGGTGGCCGGAGCCATGGCGGCCATGGTCGGCACCTTCGCCATCAAGGACAAACAGCGCCGCGCACAGGCACTGACGCTGCTGCTCGGACTGCCCGTGGCGCTCGCCGCGATGTCGCTGGGGGCGCTGCTCAACAAGACCGTCGTCGTGGGCGACCTCTTCTTCATCGCGCTGATCTTCGCCGCCGTGTACAGCCGCCGGTTCGGCGACCGCGGGACCGCCCTGGGTCTCATCGGCTTCCAGATCTACTTCGTCTCGCTCTTCGTCAGGGCCACCTTCACCGCGCTGCCCGGCCTGTGCGTCACGCTCGCCATCGCGTTCGTGTGCAGCGCGCTGGTGCGGTTCGTCGTCGTGCCCGAGACGCCCGAACGCGTTCTGCAGCGGCTGCGGAAGGCCTTCCGCGCCCGCCTGGCCCAGCTCGTGTCCGCCCAGATCGAACTGCTGGACGCCGGGCCGGACCGCGTCGAGAAGGCGCTGGAGGACCTGCGGCGGCACACGGCCCGGCTCCACGAGAGCGCGATGATGATCCAGGGACAGCTGGCGGAGGGGACCAGCGACAGCGCCACGGCCTCGCTCGTGCAGCGCCGTGTCGCCGACGCCGAGATCGCCGCCGAGCGGCTCGGCGTGCTCCTGCTCACCGCCCGCAGCGCGGAACGGGCCGACACGCTCACCCTGCATCTGCCGCACGCGCCGGTGCCCGCGGCCGGAGACCGCCTGCGGGCCCAGGACGGCATCACCGCCACCCTGCGCCGCGATCTCGACGCGCTGCGTCTGCTGGTCATGCGCCCGATCACCGGCGACCGCGGCACCGCGCTGGCCCACCTGCGCAACCGGCTCCTCGGCTACCGCGAGGAGGAGAACCTGCCGCAGGCCTCGGCCGCCGTGCAGGACGTCTTCCGTGGCATCGGCGAGACGGCGCGCTCCGTACTCGGTCTGCGGCTGGCCCTCGACGGGCCCCAGGACGAGTCCGACGACACCCCGTCGACGACCCGTTCCCGCGAGGAGCTGGACGCCGAGGACGTCTCCATCGCGGGATCCGAGGAGGCCGAACGGGAGGAGAACGACCGCAGGGGCTGGGAGCGTCCGACGACCCGGACCGCGGTCCAGGTGTCCGTCGGCTCGGCGCTGGCCATCGTCGGCGGCGAGTTCCTCTCCAGTCAGCGCTGGTACTGGGCGGTACTGACCTGCTGGGTCGTGTTCCTGAACACGGCGTCCACCGGGGAGATCCTCGTCAAGGGGTACCGCCGGCTCATCGGCACCGTCCTCGGTGTCGTCGCCGGTGCCCTGCTGGCGGGCCTGGTCGGCACCCACACGTGGACGGCGTTCGGGCTCGTCCTGCTGTTCATCTTCGCCATGTTCTTCACCGCGCCGCTGTCCTACGCACTGATGTCGTTCTTCGTCACGGCGATGCTGGGCCTGCTGTACACCCTGCTCAACACCTACAGCACCGCGGTGCTGGTCCTGCGCATCGAGGAGACCGCGCTCGGTGCCGTCTGCGGGATCATCGCCGCCGCCCTGGTCCTGCCGGTGCACACCGACCGCCGCACCGACGAACTGCTGGCCACCGTGTTGCGCCGGCTCGGGGACGTCACCGGCGCGGCGGTGGACCAGCTCAGCGGCGGCCCCGCGCTCGACCTGCTGGACAGGGCGCGGGATCTCGACAAGGCGCTGGACGATCTGCGGTCCTCGGTCCAGCCCCTGACCCACCCGATCACCCCGCTGCGCTCCCGCCGTCAGACGGCGCGCTATCTGGTGGCCCTCCTGGAGACGTGCGCCTATCACGCGCGTTCCCTGGCGGCGACCGCGGAACTTCTCCCCCACAGCAAGACGGTCGCGGCCGATCCACGTCTGAGGAGGGCCGGCCGGCGCATCGCGCACAACATCGAGGTGCTCGTCGCGCGCGTCGAGGACGACGACACCGAGGGGGTGGCCGAGACCGGCGCGAGCCTCGCGGCCCTGCTGGAACCGGAAGGACCGGACGGCCCGCGCCACGACCGGGTCACCACGCGTGTCCTGCGGCATCTGCAACGGCTGGACGAGGGTGTGGTCGGTCTGGCCCGCCCGCTCGGCGTCCCCGTCTCGACCGGCGACGGCGTGTCGTCCCCGGGGTCCGCGTCGTCCCGGCGGACGGCGTCCTCCCGAGGTCCCGCGGTGTAGGGCGGCGCCATGGCCGCTCGGCACACCCCGCGCTCACGAGGCGGCGGACTTCCGCCTCGTCCTCACGAGGCCCGCGAACGCGTCAGCCGCGAGGGCCGGCGACCGCCGACTCCTCCCGCAGTCGGCGGCCGAGCCGATGCAGCCCGCGGCGGGCATGGCTCTTGACCGTCCCCAGAGGCCATCCGGTGAGCTGCGCGATCTGGGTGTGCGTGAGGTCGTCGTAGAAGGCGAGGCTGAGGGCGCGGCGCTGCGGCGCGGGCAGTCGAGCCAGTTCGTGCCGGACGAGGACCCGGTCGAGCACCCGGTCGGCCGGAGACGCGGAGTCGTGTGCGGCCATGGACATCACCGCGCCGGCCGCCGCGACCAGCTCGGCGCGCCGGGTGCGGGCCGTCAGCGCGTCGGCGATCTTGCGGCGGGTGATCCCGACGAGCCAGGCGGCGACGGCGCCACGCTCGGGCGAGAAGCCGGCGCGCCCCCGCCAGGCGGCGAGGAAGACGAGTTGGGTGACGTCCTCCGCCTCGGCGGCGTCCCCGAGGGAACGCCGGGCCAGGCTGTGGACGAGGCCGCCCCAGCGCTGGTACGCGGCGGCGAGGCACTCCTCGTCGCCGTCGGCGAATCCGGTGGCGAGTTCCTCGTCGGTGAGTGACTCCCGCGCCGCGGCCCTCGGCACCGCGGAGTCGGGAGTCCGCTCGGTGCTCTGCTGTGCGGTCATGGTGACTGCTCCTCGTGCCGGGCGGAATCCGCCCCGGCTCCGGGACGGTGTGCCCCGCCGTCAGGGCGTGCCGTCCCGGAGATGTCGGGTGCTCCAGCCGTTCGGAGCCGTTCCGTCCCTGCCACCATGCGGAGATCCGATGCGGCGCGGCAACTTGCATCGACTCTGCATCGACTGCCTGCGCCGCTCCCCCGCAGGAGTCCGCGGCACGGGGCTGAAGAGAAGAGCGCGGAGCCAAAGAGCGGAGGCAAAGAGGGGCACGGAGAGGGGCGAAGGCGGGGATCGGCGCGGTCGTCGGCGATGGCCCCTCCCGGGCCGCATCCGGAAGCATCCGGGGCACGGAATCCATGACGGGACGGTGCCGTGTCCCCGACCGACGGGACAATGGACCGTGGTCCCCGGGCCTTCCGCCGTCGACGGCGGAAGGCCCGCACGGCGGGACCGACGGGACCACCGCCCGACGGAAGGCCACCATGACGAGACCGACCGGACCGCACGCCGCCCGCCTGCGCGAACGGCTGGGGGACAGCCTCTTCGCCCGTGTCGCGGGACCCGACGGCCCCGAGAACCGTGCCCGGATCCATGGCACTCCCGGACCCCGGTGGTTCGGCCCGGACCGCCCCGTCCGCAGGGTGCACGGTGACGCGTCGATGTTCATCGGCGGGCTCTCGGCCCTGCTCCTCCAGTCGCTCCACCCGCTCGCCATGGCGGCCGTGTCCGCCCACTCGGGCTTCCGGGGCGACCCCTGGGGCAGGCTGCAGCGCACGAGCACGTTCCTGGCGGTGACGACGTACGGCACCGCCGACAGCGCGCAGAGGGCCTGCGACCGGGTTCGCGCGGTCCACGAGCGGGTGCGCGGAGTCACCGGCGAGGGAACGCCGTACCACGCCTCGGACCCACGGCTGCTCGGCTGGGTCCACCTCGCGGAGACCGACAGCTTCCTGCGCGCGCACCAGCGTTACGGCGTCCGTCCCCTGTCCGACGACGACTGCGACGCGTACGTCGCGGACACCGCCCGGGTCGCCGTCGCGCTCGGTGTCACCGACCCGCCGAGGAGCCGCGCGGAACTGGCCGCGCGACTGACGGCGTACCGGGGCGAACTGCGGGCCACCCCCGAGGCGCGCGCCACCGCGCGCTTCCTGCTGCTCGACCCGCCGGTGCCGCTCGTCGCCCGCGTGCCCTACGGGGTTCTCGCCGCCAACGCCGTCTCCCTGCTGCCCCCTTGGGCCGCCGCGGAGCTGCGGCTCCCCCGACTTCCGGTGGTCGACGGACTGTTCGTACGCCCCCTCGGCGGTGTCGTGACCTCGGTGGTGCGATGGGCGCTGGCACCGTCGCGGAGCAGGCTGCCGTCCCCCGCCCAGTGAGCGGCCGTCAGCGTCCCTCCGCTCGGCGGGACTTCGGCGTCGCCGGGAGCGGAGTCCTCAAGTCCGGGTACCGGGCGGGCCAACCCCGCCACGCGGGGGGACGCAGGGCGTCAGACTGTCGGACGTGTTGAGAAACCTGCCGGAAGCTCCGCCCGGATTCGTCGGGCGCCGCGACGAACTCATCCGTCTCGCCGAGGCCTTGCGCGGGCACCGGGTGGTCACCCTGACCGGGGTAGGCGGTGTGGGCAAGAGCCGTCTGGCGCTGCACGCGGCGGAACGCGTCCTGCGCGCGGAGGCCCGCGGGGTGGCCTGGGCCGATCTCTGGACCCTCCAGGACGAGCGGCTGCTCGTCGCGACCCTCGCCGACGCGCTGGACTTCTCCGACCACACGACGACGATGCCGCTGGACGCCCTGGGGACCTGGCTCGCGGACAAGGACGTCCTGCTCGTGCTCGACTCCTGTGAGCACCTGCTCGCGGCCTGCCGGCCGGTGATCGCCGGCCTGCTCAAGGCCTGCCCCGCGCTGAGCGTGCTCGCGACCAGCCGGGAGCCGCTCGGCCTGCCGGGCGAACACGTCGTTCCCGTGGGCCCGTTGCCACCGGCCACCGACGCCGTGGAACTCTTCTGCCGCCGGGCCTCGGCCGCGGGAACGGTGCTGTCGGCCCCCGCGGACCTGGTGGCCGTCGCCCGGCTGTGCCGACGGCTGGAAGGGATGCCGCTCGCCGTCGAGCTGACCGCGGGACAGCTGTCGCACCGTACGCTCACGGAAGTGGAGTGGGAGCTCGGATCGAGGCTGGACATCGCGGCGGACGGCGGCAACACCCTGCTCGCCGGTCCGGCGCGGAACCGGGCGGTACGGACCTCGGTCGGCTGGAGTCACGAACTGTGCACGCCCCAGGAGCGCCTGATGTGGGCACGCCTGTCCGTGTTCCGTGACGTCGTGGACGCGGACACGGTGGGCGCCGTGTGCGCCGGGGGCCCGCTCCTCGCGTCGGACGTGGACCGGGCGCTGACCGGGCTGGTGCGGAAGTCGGTCCTCTCGCGCAACGGCGATCAGTACCGGATGCTCGACACCGTCCGGGAGTACGGGCGCATGTGGCTCGACGAACTCGGCCAGAGCGCCGAGCTGTCGGACCGGCACGCCCGGCACTTCCTGGAGCTGGCCCGCGACGCCGACGCGGGCTGGCCGGGTCCGGAGCAGGCCCGCTGGTACGGGCGGATCGACCGGGCGAACGCCGATCTGTGCGCGGCGCTCGACCACCTGCTCGCCGTCCGCCCGCGCGCGGCGCTCGAACTGGCGGGCCTGGTCGGCTTCTTCTGGAGTTGCTGCGGGCATCTGCGGGAGTCGGCCTCGTACTTGGAGGACGCGCTGGCGCTGTCCGACGAGGCCGGGCCGGTCAGGACCAAGGCTCTGTGGGCGCTGGGCGTCACCCGTGTCCTGCGCGGCGAGCGCGACCCCTCCCGGACCCTCGCCGGGTTCTGCCACCGTCGCGCGCAGGCCCAGGACGACGACGAAGGAATCCTGCTGGCGGCCTATCTGCTGGGGCTGACCCAGCTGCTCCAGGGCCTTCCGATGACGGCGCGGAGCGAGGTGGACCGGGCTCTGGCGTCCGTGGACGGGACGGAGTTCTCCTCCACGGGCCGGGTGCTGTGCCGGCTGGTGCGGGTGTTCGCGCTGACCGCGGAAGGGCTGCTGGAGCAGGCGCGTGCGGAGGCCGAGGGTCTGCGCGGCGACTGTGTCGGGCGCGGCGAGTGGTGGACCCGTTCGTACACGGACTACCAGCTGGCGCTGATCTCCCTGTTCGAGGACCGCCCCGAGGACGCCACCGTCCACGCCCTGTCGATGCTGGACGGGAAACGGCACATCGGTGACAGCTTCGGCCTCGCGCTCGGCCTGGACCTGCTGGCGTCGGCGCTCGCCTCCCGGGGTGAGGCGGAGTCGGCGGTCGCCGCGTACGGGGCCGGCGAGGTGTACTGGGGCGCGGTGGGGCACCCGCAGCGCGGCACACCGGAACTGGGACCGGTACGTGAGCGGTACGAGGACACCGCCCGCTCGCTCCTGGGCGAAGGGTACGAGGAGGCGAGGCTCCAGTCGGTGCTCTGCGACCCCGAGGTGGTGCTGCGGGAACTTCTCGGCGACTCCGCCCAGGACTCCTGAACCGGGTCCGGTCCGGGGGCCGACCGCGTCTTCCTGCATCCGCGGGGCCCCCGAGCGCCGAAGAAGCGGTGAGCCGGGCGGACCGCCGATCCCGGACGGTGCCCGAATCGAGGCGAACCACTGGTGACGATCCGCTGCTTCCGCCCGCTCGGGCGCCTCACGAGGCCGTGCTCCCGTACCCGGGCGACGCCCGGCCGCGCGCCGGTGGAGGCCACTCCATGAAGGTGACCGAACACGCGGCCCCGCACTCCACGGACGCGGGCGTGACCACCGGCTCCCTGGCGCGCAGACTCGGCGTGTCGCCCACGACACTGCGGTCCTGGGACCGCCGGTACGGGATCGGTCCCGCCCTGCGGACCGACGGCCGCCACCGCCGGTGGACACCCGAGGACGTGGCCATGCTCCAGGAGATGTGCCGGCTCACGGCCGGGGGTCTGCCTCCCGCGGAGGCCGCCCGTGCGGCGAAGGAACGGGCCCGCGGCCGCGTCCGGTCCCCCGCGCTCGCCCTGGTACGGCCGCCGGCCGAACCGCGGATGCCGAACTCACCACCCGCGACGGCCCTTCCCCCGGGCGCGCCGGCCTCGCGGTCGGGGACCGGTCTGCCGCTCGGCGACGTACGGCTGGAGTGCCGGGGTCTGGCGCGCGCGGCCGTACGACTGGACGCGGCGGCCGTGCAGGGCATGCTGACCGCCGCGGTCGAGAGGCACGGACTCGCGACGGCCTGGGCCGAGGTGATGGTGCCCACGCTCCGCGCGGTCGGGCGCAAATGGGAGTCCTCGGGCGACCGGTACGTCGAGGTCGAGCACCTGCTGACCTGGCACGTCTCGGCCACCCTCCGGCACGTGTACGTGTGTGCGACGCGGAACCCGCGCACGGGTGTGCCACCCGTCCTGCTGGCCTGTCTTCCGGGTGAACCGCACACCCTGCCCCTCGAGGCGCTCGGCGCCGTGCTGACGGAGCGGGGCGTGCCGGCCCTGATGCTCGGTGGCACCGTGCCCGCCGAGGCACTGATCGCGGCCGTCCGAAGGGTCGGTCCCTCGGCGGTGGTCCTGTGGTCGCAGTCGCGCTCCACGGCGAACCCGCCCCTCGCCCGCCACGTCGCCGGGACACGATGGGGCGTACGGGGCGCGCGGACGCGGAGCCTCGTCCTGCTCGGCGGCCCGGGCTGGGACGAGGACCCGGGACCCGGACTGCTGCGGCCGCGCCGGCTGGACGACGCGCTGCGGATGCTCGGCGCGCCGGAGCACCGACCCGCGGACCACTAGGGGCCGGCGGCCCACCGGCCCGCGGAGCCTGGTTCTCCGCGGGGCCCGCCGGTCCCGGGTACACGGATCGCCGCCGCTACCGGCGGGACGCGTCGCGCGGGAGCGGTTCCTCCGCTGGACCGGTCACGACTTCAGGAACGCCGCCAGGCCGTCGAGGAGCCGCTCCACGTCGCCCTGGTGGTTGTACGGCGCGAGCCCGACACGCAGACCGCCGGTGTCGCCCAGTCCGAGGTGCCGTGACGCCTCCAGCGCGTAGAAGGAACCCGCGGGCGCGTGGACGCCCCGCTCCGCCAGGAAGTGGTAGGCGTCCACCGCGTCGCGGTCGTCGAAGGTCAGGAGCAGGGTGGGGGTGCGCTCGGCGGCCCGTGAGTGGACGGTGACGCCGTCCAGTGCGGCCAGTCCGGACTCCGTCAGGTCGCGCAGCTCCCGCTCGTGCCGCTCGACGGACCGGAGCGCGGAACCGAGGCGTGCCCGGCGGCCCTCCGCCGGGCCGGTTCCCAGACCGGCGAGCAGGTCGACGGCGGCGCGGGTGCCGGCGAGGAGTTCGTAGGGCAGCGTCCCGAGCTCGAAACGCTCCGGGACCGCGTCGGTGGACGGCAGCAGCTTGTCCGGGCGCAGCGTCTCCAGCAGGTCCGCGGACGCCGCGAGGACACCGTGGTGCGGGCCGAGGAACTTGTAGGGCGAACACACGAAGAGGTCGGCGCCGAGCTCCGCGAGGTCCACGAAGGCGTGGGCCGCGTAGTGCACTCCGTCGACGTGGAGCAGGGCGCCCGTGCCGTGGACCAGCCGGGCGATCTCCGGGATGTCCGGGATCGTGCCGATGAGGTTGGAGGCGGCGGTCACGGCGACCAGCCGGGTCCGCTCGGTGAGCAGGTCTCCCACGGCCGACGGCGGGAGTTCGCCCGTCGCCGGATCGAAGTCCGCCCACCGGACCACGGCGCCGGCCTGCTCCGCGGCCTGGAGCCAGGGGCGGATGTTGGCGTCGTGGTCGAGACGGCTCACCACGATCTCGTCGCCGGGCGCCCAGTCCTTCGCCAGCGTCCGGGAGAAGTCGTAGGTGAGCTGGGTGGCACTGCGGCCGAAGACGACCCCTGAGGGGTGCGTCCCCAGCAGGTCGGCCATGGCCTGCCTGAACTCCCTGACGAGCGCCTCCGCGTTCGCCTCTCCCGGGGCGACACTGCCCCGGATCGAAAGGGGGCCCTCGAGCGCGTCGGCGATCGCCGCGACGACCGGGGCGGGCGTCTGTGTCCCGCCCGGAGCGTCGAAGTGGGCGAGACCGGCCCGCAGGGCGGGGATCTGGGCGCGCAACGCGCCGACGTCGAAGGTCAACTCGGGCTCCTCATCGGCGGCGTCGGATCCCGCCCCTGTCCGGCCGGGCCACGTCCGGGGAGGCGCTCGCCCGCGGGCGCGGGCACGGTCCGTGGACGATCATCGCAGGCGGTCGGGCGTCGGGGAAGGCGGGGCGTCCGCCCCGGCCTCGGACCGTCACGTCAGCGGGACGAGGACCCGGATCGTCTTGCCGCCGCCCGGTGACGGTTCGACGGTGACCTCACGGGCGAGGCGGTTGATCAGGGGCCATCCGTACCCGTTCGGGCGGTACCCGTCGGGAATCGCCGCGAAGCCGAAGGCGCCGGCCGGCACGACGTCGCTGTTGTCGCGCACGGCCAGCCGGATGCCTGCCGCGGTCGGTGTCGCCCGGAACCCGGCCAGGCCCTCACCGTGCCGGATGGCGTTCGTGACCAGCTCCGAGACCACCAGAAGCAGGTCGACGAGGGCCTCCTGACGCACCCCACCGGCGGATCTCCAGTGTTCGCGCACGAGGGCCGCCACCTGCCGGCGTGCCGTCGCGGGGCTCGTCACCTCGGGCGCCCGGGCCGCCGAGGGCCTCGACGGCGGGGCGAGAGAGGCGTGCTGGAGTGCGTCGTTCTGGTCCGTGATGGTGATGTCCCTGCGTTCCGCTGCTCTCATACGGTTTCCTCGTGGGTCGCGCCCTGCCGCGGCACACCGGCCGTCATCGCCCGACCGCCGGATCGGCTACGGTCATCGCCGCCCGTACGCTGTCGGTGAGGACGAAGAAGCCCTCCGTGCCCGTCACGTCGAACAGCCTGCGGACGATGTCTCTGAAGGGCCCGCACACCACCATGAACGTGCCGCAGGCCCGATGGGCGCGCTGCGCTTCCAGGAGGACGTGCAGGATCGACGAGTCCGCGAAGAGGGTCCCCGACAGGTCGACGACCGTGCGGGCGGCGCCCACCCGTCGCGCGAGATCAAGGGCTTCCTCCAGTTGGGGCGCGCTCTCGTGGTCGATGTCGCCGCCGACTCGCACCACGAACGCGTCTTGGGCCTCCGCGTACGTGACGGTGGCCTCCAACTCGTCGGGCATCTCCACACTCTTTCTGCTCTGCTGGTGCAAGGGCACTCTTCCGGCCTGGCATCACGGGCATCACGTGTCCCATGTGCGTTTCGGCACGGGTTGAGCCTCCGCATGCACGACTGCGGATACGACGTCCACTCCGTGGGACCGGGCCGTGCGGCGGCCGCGCCGGGTTCCGCCGACGGCCCCGGGCCCGGGGGTTGCTCTCTGCGGCCGCCATCAGGCGGGCTGCCTCGGCGGCAGGCTGCGGTAGTAGGTGCCGACCCGGGCGAGGTATTCGGGGTCGAGGGTCTCGCTGTCGGTCCGGAAGCGCGGTGCCGACTTGATCTCGTCCCTGGTGCATGCCATCGTCACCTTCTGCGTCGCCGAGTCGATGTCGGCGACCACACCCACGGGCACCAGGACGCTCTTGCCGAACACCCACACACCGGTGTCGACGACGAGATGGCGCATCCCGGAATCGTCGGCCTGCCGGTCCACATGTCCTATCGTCCCGTCGGTCGCCTCGACGGCGAACCCCGTGAGGTCCTGTGCCTCGGGGCTGCGGAAATGCGGCGCGTACGACCAGATTCTCTCGAGCGTCATCTCTTCTTTCCTCCTGCGTAGCCGGTTCGCTCCGCCGGTGACGCACCCGTGGGGAAACCCGGCGGAGGGAGATCGCGGGACGGGGAAACCGTCTCCCGCGTGCTCCAGAGCTGCAAATACCCTGGTATCCGGATCGCATTCGGCGGAAATTCCGGTGCGTCGGCGTATTCGCCGACGCGCGTGACAGCCACGTACGGCTGTTCGGAAGGTCAGCCCGCGCCGGGCCGTCGCGCACCGCTGCCCTCGGCACCGGGCGCGGTGAGGTGGTGGAGCGTGCCGGTGATGTCCAGGAGTCGTTCCAGGGCGGGGGGACGCTCGTCCAGGTGGAGGCGGACGCCCGCGAGGTCCGTCAGCCGACGGATCATCAGCAGCGTGGACAGGCCCATGGAGTCGATGCTGTCGAGCGCGGAGAACGCGACGCGCAGTGCGGCCGGCCCGTCGCCGTCGTCGCGCCGGTCGCCGAGGCATTCCTCGACGGTCCTCATCAGTTCGCCGCACGTCTCGAAGTCGAGGTCACCGGCGACGTGGATCAGGACGGTTGTGGCCTCGGCCTCGACGGTGAGCGTGAAGGGCGGGGTGTTCGAAGGGGTCATGCGGGCTTTCCGGGGCCGGGGACCTGTGCTGACGGCGCTCGGGCGGCGAGCGCCTCCCGCGCCCGGCCCAGGGTTCGGCGGGCACGCGGGAAGTCCTTACAGGCCACGGTGACGCGGGGGCCGTCGGGGGTGTCGTTCCGGTGGCCGGGGTGCCGGGTGAGGGCGCCGATGACCCGCTCGTGGATCGCGGTGGCGGTGTGCTCCTGCGTGACGGTCAGCCGGTTCGCCGCCCATTCCGCGCCCACCCTCACCTGTACGGGGGCGATCACGTCGAGCAGAACCGTCTCCGCGTCGGCGGCGGGTCCCAGGGTGGCGAAGACCGCGGCGGCGGCACCGGATTCGTCACCCGTACTGACCGCCGACCACAGGCGGTCGCGGGCGTGTTCGAGCACGGTGGCGTCGTGGTCCTCGCAGCGGACGGACGGACTCGTCATGCGGTGTACCTGCCCCGGGTGTGGCCGTTCACCGCGCTCAGGTGCGCGTGGTGCGGTGCGGTGACCGCGACCGTCGCCATGTCGTCATGGCCGCCGCGCCCGACCCACTGCGCGGCGAGCATCTGGATGTGCTCGACCACGGCCTCGGCGGGCAGCCCGGCGCAGCGGGCCAGCGCGGACTCCAGCCGCCGGACGCCGAACAGCTCGTCCCCCAGCGGTCCGCCCCTGCCCTCGGTGATGCCGTCGGTGAAGAACAGACACGTCTCCCCCGGGGCCAGTTCGACCTCGGCCGTGGTGGAACTGATGTCCCAGAACGCGCCGACCAGCGTCCCCCGCGTCTCGACCGTCTCGACCAGGCCGTCAGCCCGGACGATCAGCGGAGCGGGGTGTCCGGCGCTGGTGACCCGCAGGCGGACCGTCCCGCCGCGGCGCACGACGGAGGCCAGGGCCAGGGTGACGAAGCGGGTGTGATGGGAGTTCATCAGCGCCCCGTTGAGCAGTCCCAGCAGCCGCTGGTGGTCCTCGGCCAGCGGCAGGAGCGCCTGCACCGTGTTGCGGACCTTGCCGGTGAGCACCGCGGCGTCCAGGCCCTTGCCGCACACGTCCCCGAGGACGACGAGGGATTCCTGCCCCTCGTCGGCGCCGGGATGCACGTCGTAGAAGTCGCCCCCCACCCGGTCGGCCTGGCCCGAGGGCAGGTACTTCCCGGCGAACTCCACGCCGTGCACGCTGTGGAGCTGGGGCGGCAGCAGTTCGCGCATCAGGGTGGTGGTGATGGCGGCCTGCTCCGCGTACATGCGGGCCGCCGACATCGCGGCACCCGCCCGGGCGGCGAAGAGACGGGCGAAGATCTCCTCGCTCTCGGTGAAGGCCGTCTGGCGGCCGGAGCGCAGCAGCACGAGCGCGCCCGCGGGCACCCCGTGGCCGGGCAGGGGCGTCACGACGGCGGAGCCGACCGGGTCGGTGAACCCGTCGGGGACGGCCCACCCGGGAACGGCGGCCGGGTCGATCCAGCGCGACGGCACGGGCGGGAATCCGCGCAGGGCGTCGCTCAGGCCGGGCAGTTGGTCCGGGTCGGCCTGGATCTGCCGGTGCACGACGTCGCCGTCGGGCCCGCAGTACGTCACGGGCACCTTCCGCCCGCGTGGCGGAGCGACGATCACGGCGGCGTCGGCGAGGTGTTCGGCGGCCAGGCGGGCGGTGACCTCCATGCAGCGCTCGACGTTCAGTGACGACAGCAGCGCGCTGGAGGCGCCGGCCAGGAACGCGGTGCGCTTGCGTTCGCTCGCGAGGGCGTCCTCGGCGAGCCGCCGGTCGGTGTCGTCGACCAGCCACCACATCACGTCACCGTCGTCCGTGCGGGTGGGATGTGCCTCGAAGCTCCGGTCACCGACCGGCCCGTGGACGGGGGACGCGGGAGATCCGGACGCGGTGTCCCCGCTCTCCACGGCGGGGGAACCGGTCCGGGCGTGCGCGTCCGCGATCCACTCCGGCACCACACAGCGCAGCCACGCGCCGGGAACGGCGCTCGGGAAAAGGGCTGCCGCCGCCGCGTTCACTTCGACGACGTCACCGGACGGGTCGGCGACCAGGACGGGGTAGGGGGCGGCGCCCCACGTCGTACCGGAATCGATACCGCGCGGGCCGGCGGGAGGCTGCTGGGAAGTGTCCACGAGCAAGGGCGCGTGACTGCGTGCCCACAACCTTCTTTCCGAGGACGAGAACAGTTTCCTTCCGGCAACCATCTCGCGTCGGGCCGCGTCACTGCAAGTCACCCACCACAAGTCCCGTCAAGCCCCGCGGGACGCGTCCGGTTCGCGTACCCTCCGCCCGCCCCGCGTCAGCGCCTGCGCCCCCGGGCGGCCCAGCCACTGCCGATCCCGGCCACGTGAAGTGCGAGCAGGGCCAGGCCGATGAGCATGACGTTGGTTGACGTGAACACGTCATTCGTTGAGATGTCCGCGGCGTTGATCAGGAACGCTATGAACAGCAGGACCGCCGCGACGATGCCGAGCATGATGTCTCCTCTTCCGAAGTAATGGTGACGTCCGGATGCCCCCAGGACGCCCGCCGACACCACCTCCGGTCGCCCTCGTCACCCGCCCGGGAGGAATACGGGCATCTCGGGCACCGGGAGGACGCGGGCGCGCCCGGCGAAGGAAAACGCCTTCGCCGGGCGCGTCCTGACGAATCGCTAGGAGACGACGGACTCGGGCGCCTCTTCGCGCTCCGGCGCTGCCGGCTCCAGGCCCGCACCGGCCGCCCGCCAGACGGATTCCTCCCGCACGACGAGCCCCTGGTCGGCCAGTCCCTTCAGATGCCGCAGGACGGTGGCCTCCTGGAAGCCGACGGCCGCGCAGAGTTCGTCCAGGCCGGACCCCTTCGCGCCGGCGCTCGCCAACTGCTCCCACGTACGCACCGCGTGGCGGCTCAGTCCGCTCTCCCGCACCCTCCGCAGAACGGCGGGGTGCTCCTCGTCCCCCTCGTCCCCCTGGATCTGCCCGGGAAGCGGGGCGCGAGCGGGCGTCGGCACGCCCGCGCCCCCGGTCGCCGGCGTCTCACGACCGGCGGCCGCCTCCTCGCGTCCGGCCGACGGTTCCCCGCGACCGGCCACCCGCGATTCACGTCCGGCCGACGGTGCTCCCTCACCGGCCACCCGCGCCTCACGTCCGGTCGACGGCGTCCCACGGCCTGCCGTCACTTCCTCACGACCGGCCGTCGCCGGCGGCACAGCACGCGGCGCCCCGGCCCGTCCGACCGGACGCGGCGTCATGTTCACCGTGCGGTGCCTGCGCCCCTTGCGGTGTCGGCTCATCGGTTCCTCATCTCCGCATCGACGATGCTCACGACAGGACAACGAGCCAGTCACCAGAAAGTCGTTCAGCCGTTCGAATGACGTCTGGGCGGGGTGACGACGACCGCCGTACACAAGTCCAGCCCTCCCGGGCGGCCCCCAACGGCGTTCCCTGGGGCCATCATTGAGCCCCCGCCACCCGGGCCCGCGCGTACCGTTCGGTCCGCTCCCTCGCCGTCCGCGCCGTACCGGCCCGCAGTCCGTCGGAAGCAGACTCCATGGCACACGTCCCGGCCGCCCCGGCCCGCCTCCCGGGCGGAGCGGCGTCGTGATCGCGTCCCGCGTCCCGGGCCTGATCCTGCCCCTGGCCGCCTTCCTCGCGCTCGTCGTGGGAGCGGTCTGGTACTGGCGCAACAGGGGCGAGTAGGCCCGGGGGACATGTGTGGCCCCAGGGAACCGGGGCACTCGCGGTCCTGGAGGTTGATACCGAATGGTTCCCCTGATCGTGGTCCTTCTGCTCGCTCTGCTGCTTTTCGGCGCCGGCTTCGCCGTTCAGGCCCTGTGGTGGATCGCCGTCATCGTGCTGGCCGTCTGGCTGCTCGGTTTCGTGGTACGGCCCGGGGCGGCCGGGGGCCGCCGTGGACGCTGGTACCGCTGGTAGTCACGCCGTCGACGCGGCGTCCGCGAAGACCCGCAGACAAGACCCGCAGGGAATACGACGCGAAAGAAAGAATGAAATCATGGCTTCTTCCACGACCCCGAACTACACGATTCCCGGGATCAGCACGAGCGACGGCGGCAGGATCATCGATCTGCTCCGTACACGGCTGCACGCCCTCAACGACCTCTCCCTCACGCTGAAGCACATTCACTGGAACGTCGTGGGCCCGCATTTCATCGCCGTGCACGAGATGCTCGACCCGCAGGTGGAATCGGTACGGGGGATGGCCGATGACACCGCCGAGCGTGTCTCCGCCCTCGGCGGGGTGCCCCAGGGCACCCCGGGGGCCCTGGTGGCCGAGCGCACCTGGGACGACTACAGCGTCGGCCGCGCGGACGCGATCGCCCATCTCGGGGCCCTCGACCTGGTCTACACGGGGATCGTCGAGGAGCACCGCGCGGCCGTCGCCGAGATCGGCAAGATCGATCCGGTGACCGAGGACCTCCTCATCGGGCAGCTGCGTTCACTGGAACAGTTCCAGTGGTTCGTGCGCGCCCATCTCGAAAGCTCCGGCGGAACCCTGGCCAACGCCACCGCGCAGACGGAACGGCAGGCGGCGCGGCTGGCTGAGCGGAGCGGCGAGAAGCAGCAGTAGCCGTCGGTGGACAGTCCTCCGGACGAAGGCCCGGACCCGTACCTGGGGTCCGGGCCTTCGCTCTCGCGCGACGCCCGCCCACCACGGGTCACCTCACCACCTGATCAGCCGCCCGCTCGGCCACTCGGCCGTCCGGTCACCCGGTCACTCGGCCGCCCGGTCATCCGTCGGGACCGGGTGCATCCGGAAGGCACCTCCGGCAGGAAGGGGTGCTTGAACCGGCGTCGGCGCACCACGGGACGAACAAGTTCCAGAATTTCGGTGTGTTGGCCGGCATGACTCGCATAGGGCAGGGCACACGAGCCCTGTCTTCAGTTCCTTCGGACGATTTGGGGTGGACCGCATGGCAGCCGTGACGGCAGCGATGGCAACGGACACGGCACGGCATGCGGTGACGGTCCAGGGGGAGGCACTTCCTCTGATCAACGAGCCTCTGAAGGTCAGCCCGAAGGACGCGCGCACCCTGTCCCGCCAGTTCTTCGACCGGCTGGCGGTGCTGGAGGAAGGCACCCACGAATACCAGTACGCGCGCAACACCCTGATAGAGATGAACCTCTCCCTCGTGCGGTACGCGGCGGCCCGCTTCCGCAGCCGCAACCAGGACGAGATGGAGGACATCGTCCAGGTCGGCACGATCGGGCTCATCAAGGCGATCGACCGGTTCGAGCTCACCCGCGAGGTCGAGTTCACCTCCTTCGCCGTCCCCTACATCGTCGGCGAGATCAAGCGCTTCTTCCGCGACACCAGCTGGGCCGTCCACGTGCCCCGGCGTCTGCAGGAAGCCCGCATCGAGCTGGCCAAGGCGACCGAGGAGCTGCGCACCCGGCTGGGCCGGACCCCGACCACGCGTGAGCTGTCGGCGCTGATGTCCCTCTCCGAGGAAGAGGTCATCGAGGCCCGCAAGGCCTCCAACGGCTACAACTCCTCGTCCCTGGACGCCGCGCTCACGGCCGACAACGGCGCGGACGGGGAGAGTGTCCTCGCGGACTTCATCGGCGAGGACGACCCCGCGCTCGAACTGGTCGAGGACTTCAACTCCCTGGCGCCGCTGATCGCCGGCCTCGACGACCGTCAGCGCCAGATCATCCACATGCGTTTCGTCGAGGAGCGCACCCAGGCACAGATCGGCGAGGAGCTCGGGATCTCGCAGATGCACGTCTCGCGTCTGATCACCCGCATCCTGAAGCGGCTGCGCACCGGCCTGCTCGACCCGTCGGTCGCCTGACACACCGGGCTGCGGCCCGGGTCCCTTCTGGGTCCGTCGTGCCGGGGGCTGCTTCTCATACCGGAACTCCGGTATGAGAA
>NZ_JBHWEL010000038.1:0-20630 GCF_042734135.1 Streptomyces sp. NPDC059668
GGTCCAGGGGGCGCAGCGCCCCTGGCGGGGGTCTGGGGGCGGAGCCCCCAGGGTCGGGATGCCACGAACCCCAGTGGGCGGGAATAAGCGGGGACTGTCTCCTGTTTCGCGAGGAAGGACCGCACCACGTACGCAATCAGGAGGCCCCCCGGTGGACGCGACGGACAACACGGACGAGATCCGAGGCACCGCACAGGGCACCGCCCCCGTACCCCTCTCCGTGCTGGACCTGGTCACCGTGGGCGCCGGCCGCACCGCCACCGACGCCCTCCGCACCAGCGTCGCCATCTCCCGCCTCGCGGAATCCCGCGGCTTCCACCGCTACTGGGTCGCCGAGCACCACTCCATGCCGGGCGTGGCCTCGTCCTCGCCGGCCGTGATCCTCGCCCACCTGGCCGCCCACACCACCCGCATCCGCCTCGGCTCCGGCGGCGTCATGCTCCCGAACCACGCCCCCCTGGTGATCGCGGAGCAGTTCGGCACCCTGGAGGCCATGGCCCCGGGCCGGGTGGACCTGGGACTCGGCCGCGCCCCCGGCACGGACGGCGCCACCGCGGCGGCCCTGCGCCGCACCGACCACCTGGGCGAAGGCGCCGACGACTTCCCCCAGCAGCTCGCGGAGCTGACCCGTTTCCTGGACGACGACTTCCCCGACGGCCACCCGTACGGCCGTATCCACGCCGTGCCCGGCCCGGTCCAGGCCACCTCGCCCGGCGGCGTCCAGTCCCCGCACCGCCCCCCGATCTGGCTCCTCGGCTCCTCCGGCTTCAGCGCCCGCCTGGCCGGTGTCCTCGGCCTCCCCTTCGCCTTCGCCCACCACTTCTCGGCGCAGAACACCATCCCGGCCCTGGACCTGTACCGCGAGTCCTTCCGGCCGAGCGAGGTACTGGACTCGCCGTACGCCCTGATCGGCGTCTCCGCCCTCGCCACGGACGACGAGAAGGAGGCCCGCCGCCAGGTGATGGCCGCCGCGCTGAACATGGTCCGGCTGCGCACCGGCCGCCCCGGCCTGGTCCCGACCCCGGAGGAGGCGGAGGCGCACACCTTCTCGCCGATGGAGCGGGAGTTCATCGACTCCTGGAACGCCAACGTCATCCACGGCACCGCCGACGAGGTCCGCGCCGGTCTCGACGACCTGCACAAGCGCACCGGCGCCGACGAGCTGATGATCACGGGCAACGCCCACAGCGGCGACGTACGCCTGCGCTCCTACGAACTGATCGCCGACGTCTACGGGCTACCGAAGGCCCGGCCGGACCAGGACGCCCCGGCGGACCCGGGCGCTCAGGCCTGAGCGCAGGCCGCCGTCAGCAGCGCGGAGATGCGGTCCGGCGTCACCGGGCGGGAGTACAGCCACCCCTGCCCGGTGTCGCAGCCGATGCCGCGCAGCCGGGACGCCTGGGAGGCGGTCTCCACGCACTCGGCGGTCACGGTCAGACCCAGCCGGTGGGCGAGCTGGATGAGCGCCTCGACGATGACCTCGTCGGCGGGGCTGGGCCGGGCGGAGCCGCCGTCACGGTTGTCGTACTGGAAGCCGCGGACGAAGGAACCGTCCAGCTTCAGGACGGAGACCGGCAGCCGGCTGAGGTAGGCGAGGTTCGAGTAGCCGGTGCCGAAGTCGTCGATGGCGATACGGACGCCCATGTCGCTGAGCGACTGAAGGGCCTCCAGCGGCCGCCCCGCCGAGCCCATCACCGCCGACTCGGTCAGCTCCAGCTGGAGCAGATGCGGGGCGAGGCCGGTCTCCGCGAGGATCTCCCCGACGTCCGCGACCAGGTCGGAGTCCCACACCTGCCGTACGGCGACATTGACGCTGACGAAGATCGGGGGCGCGTCCGGATGGTCCAGCTGCCAGCGGCGCGCCTGCCGGCAGGCGGTGGCCAGCACCCAGCGGCCGAGCTGCACGATCGAACCGTCCTCCTCGGCCAGTCCGATGAACCGATTCGGCGTCAGCAGGCCGAACTGCGGGTGGTTCCAGCGTACGAGCGCCTCGACCCCGCGCACGTCGCCGTCCTCCATACCCACCAACGGCTGGTATTCCAGGGCGAATTCGTTCCGCTCGACGGCGGCCCGGAGGGTGGAGGCGAGTGCCTGGCGGGTCATGCGGTGGGCGTTGCGCTCCGGGTCGAAGAGTGTCCAACGGCCCTTGCCGTCCGCCTTCGCCCAGTACAGCGTCGTGTCCGCGGCCTGCATCAGACCGGTCGCGGTCGTCCCGGCGGCGCGGCGCTCGACGACCCCGATCGACGCGGAGAGCGACAGCCGTCGGCCGGAGAGGTCGAACGGCGCCTGGAGTGACGTCAGGACCGACTCGGCGAGGTCCGCCACCTGGTCGGTGCCCGTGGAGTCCTCGACGAGCAGCGCGAACTCGTCGCCGCCCAGCCGGGCCACCAGCGGAGTGGACGCCCGCCCGGAACCGGCCGTGTCGGCGCACCGCTTCAGCCGCTCGCCGACGGCGGCGAGCAGCCGGTCGCCCACCCGGTGGCCGAGCGTGTCGTTGACCGCCTTGAACCCGTCCAGGTCCAGATAGCAGAGCCCGATCCGGCCGGTGCCGCCCTCCTCGTAGACCTCCGCCTCCAGCGCGGACGTCAGACGTTCGAAGAACAGGGTGCGGTTGGGCAGCCGGGTCACCGGGTCGTGCATCTGCAAGTGCCGCAGCCGCGCCTGGAGTTCGCGGCGGGGGCTGAGGTCCGTGACGGACAGCAGCACCGCCTTCTCGTCCGGGGGCAGCGGCGCGACCGTCACCTGTACCCACAGCGAGTGCCCGTCGGGGTGTTTGAGCCGCCGGGTGCAGCGCAGCCGGGCCTGCCGGCCGCGCAGCACCTCCCGGTAGGCGTGCCAGGTCCGGGCGTCGGAGGCCAGGTCCACGAGATCGGCGGCGATCCGCCCGGTGAGCGCGCCGGATCCGATGCCGAGCAGGGCGTCCAGTGACTCGTTGGCGGTGACGACCAGACCCTCCCGGTCCACGACGGCCATCGGGAGCGGCGCCGCGGCGAAGGCGGCGCGAAACGTACGCGGGGACGTGCCGGGAGGCCCGGCCGGACCGGGGAGCTGCCTTGCCGGGACGTATGGGCCGGAGGGGGTGGCGGAGGGGGAGACGGATGGCGCGGACGCACCGGAAGGCGATCCGTCGGACGTACGAGGAGATGTGGTGGTGTGACGCGCTGTGACGGCCGGCCGGTCGAGGTCTGCCGCGGGCGCCGGCCCTTCGGACGTTCCGCTCACCGCTCGCTCCCGCAGTGCACTCGTTCTTCGTATGGGTCGCTCGGAGTGGTCGGCCGGTGCTGGACGGCCGAACAAGCCGTGTCCGTGCAGGAAAGTGTGCCGATCATAGAGGCTGGTCTCGGGGCCTTGCAGCCACTCTCCAGTGTCCCCGAACAACCACCCGTTCTGACAGATCGTTTCTGCCTGCATCTGGACCGGATCCTTCGCCCGGCGATCATATGTGACGTTCCGTGAGTGTTCGGGGTGTCGCCCGGGATGGCGGTGGCGCGCGACGCCTCACTCTTCCGATGCAGACAAACAGGGCAAAATAGTACGAAATGACCCAAGCTGGGTGCGGTGTCCTGAAATCCGCATCCGGAGGTCGTCGTGCCGCGTCAGCTCCCCTTGAGGAGTCTCGCCCGTGGCGTCCTGCGGGGTCTCGCTCCGGAAGGGGCGTCCCGCTGGCGCAGTACCGCGGCCGCGTTCACCTCGCTGGCGGCGGTGGTCGCGACCTCCCTGGTGACGGGCCCCGCCCTCGCCGAACCCCTCTTCGCGCCCTGCGCCCTGAAACGGACCGACGCCCACCACTCGGAGGGCCTGGACGTCTGGAACGCCGCCTACCCGCGCCCCACGCGCCCCCTCGACGCGGTACTGGTCTTCCTCTCCTTCCCCGACTCCCGCCCGCGCACCACGCCGGCCGAACTGACGGCCGATTACTTCCCGTCCACCAGCCGCTTCTTCGAGCGCGCCTCCTACGGCAGGTTCACCCTGCGCCCGCACGCCCGGCACGACTGGATCCGGATGCCGCACGCCTCCACCTCGTACGCCATGCGGCGCGACTGGAACGCCGCGCGCCGCATGGCCTATCTGCGTGACGCGATCGGCGCGGCGGACCGGCAGGTCGACTTCTCGCGCTACGACATCGTCTACTTCGTCGCCGATCCGGACGCGCCGGGCGTCGACTCCGACGCGACGAAGGTCGTCAACCTCGAGACGCCGCTGCGGGCGGACGGCAAGGACATCAGCCGCGTCGTCACGGTCTTCGAGAAGCACCCGCCGGACCGGCTCGTCCTCGCCCACGAGACGGGGCACGTCTTCGACCTGCCCGACCTCTATCACCGCCCCTCCGACGACAAGGGCGACTGGGACACGTACGTCGGCGACTGGGACCTCATGGGCAGCCAGTTCGGCCTGGCGCCGGACCTGTTCGGCTGGCACAAGTGGAAGCTGGGGTGGCTGGAACCGCGACAGGTGGCGTGCGTGGGCGCACACGGGAGCACACGGTTGACGCTGGAGCCGCTGGGCGCGGCGCCGGCCGGGGTGGGAGCGGCGGGGCCGCCGGCGGCCGGGGTCGCCGCGGAGACGGACACCTCCGGAGCCTCCGGCGGCGCTTCCGGTCCCGTGCCCGTCGGCTCCGGCGTCCCGGTCTTCGGCTCCGGGCGCGGTACCAAGCTGGCGGTCGTCCGTACGGGGTCCGACAGCGCGCTCGCCTTCGAGGCGCGCGGCTCGGTCGGCAACGACGGCACGACCTGCACGCAGGGCATCCTCGTCTACCGCGTCCGCAGCGAGGCCGCGTCCGGCGACGGCCCGATCCAGGTCCTCGACGCCCACCCGCACTCCGAGTCCTGCTGGGGCGAGTCGGTCTACCCGCCGCTCGCGGACGCGCCGGTGGGGCTCGGGGAGAGTTTCACGGTCCCCGGCGAGAAGGTGCGCGTCGAGGTGGAGGACTGGACGGCCGCGGGGGAGTGGACGGTGAAGATCACGACGGGCTGAGCCGCCCCGGACATGACGATGGCGAGGCGCGTCCGCGTTTCCACGAACAAGCCTCGCCATCGCTAGCGTGCGCCGCCAGGGACTCGAACCCCGGACCCGCTGATTAAGAGTCAGCTGCTCTAACCAACTGAGCTAGCGGCGCCTGCTGACGTCGTAGACCTTAGCATCCTGATCGGCGGGAGGAAAAATCGATATCCGCACCGCGGCGGAGGCCGCCGCGCGGGCCGCGCGGACGGCCGCCCAGACCAGGATCTCGGCGCCGGGGAGCCAGGGATGCCGGGTGTCGGGGGCCACCAGCCAGCGGGATTCGAGGCGGCCGGCCCGGTCCGGACCCGCCCCGCGGGCGCCGTCGGTGCCTGCGTCGGGGGCGCGGAGAACGGCCGTGCCGTCGTCCCTCAGGGCGGGGACCGTCACCGCGTCGCCGGTGCCGTGACAGAGCAGCGGAGGGATCGCGCCGACGCGTCCCGGGCCGTGCGGACGGGCCGGACCTCCGGTGGTGTCGGTGAGGCTGGTGGGACCGGTGGGACCGGTGGGACCGGTGGCGTCGGTGCCGCCGGGCGGTCCGGCGGCGTCAGCGGATACGCGGCGTCCGCGCGCTTCCGCCACGCGGCCTTCCGGACCGCCGCGCCGTCCCAGGGGCTCGCGCGGGCTATGGAAGCCGTCGACGCCGTGGTCGACGCAGTCGCCGAAGCCGTCGCCGAAATCGTCGTCGAAGCCGTCGAGATCGTCGAAGCCGCCGAGCGCGCCGGAGTCCCGGGTGCCCCATGAGCCCTCGGTGCCGCGGGAACCCCAGTCCTCCCACTCCAGGAGCGACGGCAGCCGCTGAGCGGTGCCCGGCGCGCTGAACAGCAGCATCCGCCCGCGGAACACGGCCACCGGGCCGGAGCCCGGCCCCTCGTCCCACAGCCGGTCCAGCATCCGCCGGCCGAAGACCGCGGGCGCGTTGACGATGTCGAACGCGGTGCCGCAGGGCAGCACGACCGGCGCGGTCGGCCGGTCCTCCCAGAGGGCGAGGGTGCTGCGCGGATACGTTCCTGCCGAGGCGAGCCAGGCGGCCCCGTCCGCGGTGACGCCCGAGGCGTCGAACCGGTCGGACAGCGGGACGCCGGTGCCGTGGGGTGAGCCGGCGGTGTTCCGTGTGCTGCTCATGACGACAAGATCTACCGTCGGTGAACGGGCCGTCTCCGAGGGTTGCGGAAATTCGGGACAGGGAGGGTGCGAATGGGGTATGTCACCCGCCACCGGCGTATGCCGGGTGATCCTTCGGGCGCCGCCCGCCCGCCCGGCACGGAGGGGCACGGAGCGGCACGGAGCGGCACGGAGGGGCCGTCGAACAGCCGGCGGATGCCGGGGGGAGACACCCCCGGCCGTCGCACCGTGCCGGTCAGGCGTGGTCGCCCACCCCGTGCCCGTGTCCGTTCCCGTCCGCTCCCCGGAGCAGGTCACGGCCGAACTCGACCATCTTCTTCGCGTAGTCCTCGGTCCACTCGGCGCGCTCGGCGATGTCGGCCGTCGTGAGCCGGTCGAAGCGGCGGGGATCGGCGAGCTGTGCGGCGGCGATCGCCTGGAACTCCAGGGCCCTGTCCGCCGCCGCCCGGAAGGCGAGCGTCAGCTCCGTCGCCCGCGCCAGCAGCGCCCGCGGATCGTCTATCGACTCGAGGTCGAAGAAGTGCTCCGGGTCACCGGCCGCCTCCGCGGGCTCGAAGAGCAGGGGCGCGGGGCGTAGCCGCGGTTCGTTCCGACGCGGCGTGGGCTCCGCCATGTCTTCTCCTCCTCGTACGGTTCTGGGGCCCGCTTCGTGGGTGGGCCACCGTCCATTGTCCCCCGCTCGCGCAAGAGGGCCCGCGGACCGGGGCGGACCGGGGTCAGGGCCGCCATTCCACCCGGTGCTCCGCCAGGTGCGACAACACCGCGTGGCTCGCCTCCCAGCCGTCCGGGAACTTCACCGTGACGCCCAGCTGCACGGGCTCGGTGGAGGGGTGGTCGTCCAGCAGCTCGGTCACCCCTGCCCGGCAGACCACGACGCACGCGTGCCGGTGCCTGGAGGCGAGGACGCACAGCCGTCCCGTCTCCAAGTGGAACGCCGTCGCGTCCGGCCGCCCGGAGAGCGGGTGGAGCACCACGGTCACGTCGAACTCGCGGCCCTGGAGCCGGTTCGCCGTGTCGACGGTGACGTCCGTGACACCGAGGTCCGCCAGCGCCGCCCGCACCACGGCCGCCTGGTCGCGGTGCGCCGTGCCGACGGCGATCCGGTCGGCGGTCAGCGGCACCGGATCGGCCGACCGCTCCGAGGTCGCCGCGCCACCGCGCTCCAACAGCCGCCGCACGACTTGGGCCACCGCCCCCACCGCCTCGGGGTCGGTGCGCGGCGTGTGCCGGGCCGGCAGCTCCAGGAGCCCCCAACCCGTCTCCGCCGCCTCGTCGATGACCTGGTCGGGGCCCGAACCGTCCGAGGGCACACCGAAGTTCAGCCGCCGGTCACCGGGTCCCGTGCCGCTGCGGAAGGGGGTGTACGGGTAGAACGCGGTCGAGACCAGCGGGGCCGCGGACGCCGGGAGCCGCCACGACACCGGCAGCCGGTGCTGCGGCAGTTCGGGGTTGTGCGCGAGCAGGGTCGTGACCGCGGACGCCGAAGGGTCGTAGGACAGCCCCGCCCACTGCTCCGCGCCGACGATGGCGAACGGGTCCAGCTGGCCCGGATCGCCCACGAACAGCGCCCGCTCGAAGAGGCCGGCCACCGCCAGCAGCGCGTCGGAGCGCATCTGGTACGCCTCGTCGACGATCGCGTGCCGCCAGGGCTCGACGTTCTTGACGTGGGCCCACTTCGCGGCGGTCGAAATGACGACCGGGAGACCGGAAAGATCAGTGGCCTTCGCCGACTTGCGGACGTTGTCCAGACCGTCGAGTGCCTTGTCGTACGGGTCGGCGTCACTGCTGTGCAGGCGGCCCACCGGCAGCTCGGGGTCCTTCTCGGCGAGCCGCAGCACCAGATCGTCGACCTGGGAGTTCGTCTGCGCGATGACCATCAGGGGGCGTCCGGCCGAGGCGAGTTCGAGTGCCGCGCGCACCACGAGGGTCGACTTCCCGGCGCCGGGCGGGGAGTCGACGACGACTCCGCGGTGCGTGCCGTGCAGGGTGTCGCGCAGGATCGCGTCGGTGGCGCGGGCGGCCGCGGCCCCGGGATCGAAGACCGTGGTCACAGGATGTCCTCCTCCGTCACCGGATCCGGCTGCGGTACGGCGTCCGGGTCGCCCGGCGGGCCGCCGTGCGTCCACGGTGTCTCCTCCGGGTCGGGGAGCTTCGCGCCGCCGCGCTGCTCGTGCTCGAAGAGCGTGAAGCAGACGAGGTCCCCCTTCTCCGGTACGGACCCGGGCTCGGGCTCCTTGCCGCGGCCCATCTTGTCGACGATCCGCAGCACGAGCAGACCGCCGTCCTCCTCCGGTCCGGTGGCCTGTGCGGGTCCGACGAATTCGGCGGCCTGCGGCTTGCCGTCCAGCGACCGGTACACCTTCGCGCGCTCGCCGAGATGCGGCCGGTCGTCCGTGCGGACGGTCACCAGGGGCCGGGGGCTCGGCCGTCTGCTCTCGCTGTACGCCATGACGACGTCGATGACCTCGCCCGTGAAGGCCTCGCCGACCAGACGCCGGCCGGCCATGACGAGCGGATCGTCGAGGGCCTCCTGCGCGTCCAGGCGGGCCTGTTCGCGCTCGCGCGTGGCCAGCTTGTTCGCCGCCGTGACCGCGTCGTCGCGGCGCGGCTGCGGCGGTTCGCCCGCGACGACCCGGTCGCGGTGACCGGTGAACGACCAGCGGTCGCGGGTCCACCTGTCGGCCGCGTGGGCCCCCTCGGGCAGGGTCCGCAGGATGTCGAGGCCCTGCCACACCGCGTCCCAGGTGGGCCGGGCGACGCGCTCCACCAGGGCGCGGATCTCCCGCTCGGCCGTCGTGAGTTCACCGAGCCGGTCGTCCGCCTCCAGACCGTCCTCGGCGGCGGCGAGCGCCGTCCGCGCGCGGTCGTAGCGCTCGATGGCGGGGGCCAGCAGCTTGTTGTCGAAGGCGGGATCGGTGGCCGGTCCCGCGGGCGGACGGACGAGCTGGCCGCCGGCGTCCCGCCGGAGCTCCGCCGCCAGGGCCGCCCGCGCGCCCGACTCGCCCGCCGGGGGATCGATCCAGGCGAGCAGCGCTCCCAGGTGCTGGTCCTCCAGGCTGCTCTGTCCGGTGGCCCAGTGCCGGGACAGTACGTCGCCGAGGGCGAGCAGCAGGGCGGAGCCGGGCACCCGGGCCCGCTCCCCGAAGTGCGTCAGCCACCGCCCGAGCAGGGGCACCCGGGGCGGCGCCGGGTGGGGCGCCTCCGGTTCCTGCTCCGCGGTGCGCCGGAACCGCATGGAGCGCCCGAGGAGTCGTACGAACTCCGCGCCGGCCCGGCTCGGCACGATCAGCTGGGGCGCGTCCGCGCACAGCTCGACCTCGACCTTGACCCGCTTGCCGGTCTCCGGATCGGTCTCGTTGCGCTCGGCCGCCTCGACCACGTCCGCGTAGGAGTCGATGTACGGCAGGACGACGTCCGCGAGATCGGCGAGGAACGCGAACCGCAGGTCGCGGTCGCGGGGCTGCGCCACGACCAGCAGCCGCGGCGCGTCCCGCTCCGTACCGACGAGCGCCCCGAGGGGGGCACCGGCCTCACCGGCCGTGATCAGGGGTACGAGGACGAGCGGCCGGTCGGAGAGATGCCGGTGCCGGACGGTGGCGAGGGGCTGCGCCCGCCCGCTCTCGACGGCTTCCAGCCGGGCGAGGGTGGCGATCAGCGACAAGGGGCCACCTCCGGGAGCGCGGCCCGGCCGGTGGGGTGCGCGGGCTCGCGTCCCCGCAGGGCTTCCGCCCGCAGCCGGGCCGCTCTGCGCAGGGCGGCGACCGCCGGGTCGTGCGGGTCCCCGGCCTCTCCGCGAGCCGCCGCCAGTACGTCGTCCACGGTGGTCAGAGCACCCAGCTCGGCACGGAGTGACCGCCCCAGCGAGGTCACCGCGCCCTCGCCCCGGGAGCGGGCGCGGCAGTGGAAGGCGAGCTCGCAGGCGGCCAGGCACTCGGGGGCGTAGGCCGCGGGGACGGCCTCGACGGCCGCTGTCAGCCGGTCGGCCGGCAGGCCGGGGGCGAAGCAGGTGTCCTCGGGGAGGGTGGCCGCGATGTCCTCGACCCGGGTGAGGCGGTCCAGCTGGCGGCGGGTGACCGCGCGCTGCTTGCGGACGTCGACGGCGGACGCGGTCGGGAGGTTGGAGAAGTCCTTGGGGCAGACCAGCAGCACGCGGTGGCGGACCGCGGGGGCGGGGTCCAGGCGCGCGGCGACGTCCTCCAGCGCGAGGACGTACACCGCCGACTGGCGGGCGGCCGCGCCCACCTTCGCCGGGTCGGCCGAGCCGTCCAGCATCGGGAAGGACTTGATCTCCACGACCGTCCAGGTGCCGTCGGGGTGCACGACGACGGCGTCCGGTTCGAGGAAGGCGGGGGAGCCCGCGACGTCGAGGGCGAGCATGGGGTGGTCGAGCAGGGTCCAGACGCCGGCGGCGGTGGCGTCGCGCAGCGCGAGCGCGGTACGCGCCGTGCGGCCCTCGGGGCCGGCGGCGGTCAGGTCGGGGACGGTCCCGGTGAGAGGCGGCTCGGCGCCGGGGTCCAGCTTCTCGTGCACGAGCCGCAGCAGCTCCGCGCCGCCGTCCGCCTTGACCCGCGCCTCGAACGCGTTGCCCCGCATGAAGGCGAACTGGGACTGGCCGAACGAGGACGGTGAGCCCAGCCCTTCCGCGAGCTTCGCCTTGTCGACGCCCGCCCCGTCGAGCAGGGCGCGCCGCTCGCATCCGGGGTTCGCGGCGAGCGCCGCGAGAGCGCGCGCGTCCAGCGCCTTGGGCGGTACCGCCGGGCCGCGCAGCTCAGCGAGTCTTCCCCAGACTCCCGGCTTCGGTGGAGGAGGGGAGATCCCAGTCCGCAGCTCCGTCCCCCGTGTCCGTGGGTGAGGAACCGGGGTCGGCTCCCGGTCCGGTGCGGGACTCGCGCTGTCGGGGAATGCGTTCACCCGTGGAAGTCTGGCATCCGGCACTGACAATCGGGGAACCCGCGTCGTGGGAGGCGCCCGAGACCCATGGGATCCGGGTGGCCAGGAGGGTCTTCACGCGGTCCGCGAGCCGTGTCACCCGCGGGGTGAGCAGCAGCCCCGCTCCCATCACCACGACGCCGGCGACCGCGTCGAGGAAGTAGTGGTTGGCGGTGCCCATCACGACGATCGTGGTGAGCAACGGGTACGCGATGCCCGCGAGGCGGACGACGCGGGTGCGGCCGTAGCGCCACAGCATCACTCCGCACCACAGCGACCAGCCCACGTGCAGGCTCGGCATCGCCGCGTACTGGTTCGTCATGCCGCCGAGCCCCCGGGGGGCGCTGGCCTCGCCGCCCCACCACCCGTACGAGCTGTACTGGGCCATCGTGTCGACGAAGCCGTGGCCGGCCGAGAGCAGCCGGGGCGGGCAGGTCGGCATCAGGGTGAAGCCGATCAGACCGATCAGCGTGGACGTCATCAGCCAGGTGCGGGCGGCGCGGTACAGGGTGGCGCGGGAGCGGTAGAGCCAGATCAGGATGGCGGGCGTCACCAGGTAGTGGAGTGACGCGTACCAGAAGTCGGCGGGCACGCCGAGCCAGGCCTCGCGGGTGAACAGCCGGTTGAGCGGGTGCTCGGCGTTGAGGTGGAGGGCCTTCTCGATGCGCAGGATCTCCAGGCCGTGGCCGACGGCGCTGTCCGTGTCGCCCCGGGCGAGCAGTCGGCCCGCCGAGTACGACGCGTACACCAGGACCATCAGCGGCAGCTCGGTCCACCAGCGCAGCCGGAGGTGAGGTGCGGACGGGCGCAGCCCGGTCCACCGGCCGAGCCGGGCGCGCGGTGCCGTCCCGGTCCGCCGTGCATCGGTCTGCGGCATCCGATCGCCCTCCCCCATCTGCTCGTGGCGCCCCGGCGGCCCCGCCGTGGCCGTACCGGCCGTGCGCGAGCGGCCGCTCGCGGTGTGCCGGTACGCAAGTCTGTTCGTGACGATGCGTGGCCGCACCGGATTTTACGGTGTATGTGAGCGGCCGTAGGAAGCGCCCCCGGTCGTCAAGGACGCAGAGATCGCCCGCCGGGTTGCCCCTCCCGGGGGTGCGCGATGATGGTGTGACCCATTTATCCGGCGAATCGGAGAGGCTCCTCCCCATGGCACCGCGCATCCTGCTGGCCCGGCACGGACAGACGGAGTGGTCGCTGTCCGGCAAGCACACCGGCAGGACGGACGTACCGCTGCTGGAGGAGGGCCGGCGCGGAGCCAGGACGCTGGGCGACCGGCTGCGCCGGGCGCCCTTCGACGGGCTCCCGGACGCGGAGGTGCTCACCAGCCCGCTGGCACGCGCGCGTGAGACGTGCGAACTGGCCGGCTTCGGGGAGCGCGCCACCTCCTGGGACACGCTGATGGAGTGGGACTACGGCGCCTACGAGGGGATGACCCCGGCCGAGATCCAGGCCGTACGCCCCGGCTGGTTCATCTGGCGCGACGGGGTGCCCGGGGGCGAGACCCTGGAACAGGTCACCGCGCGCGCGGACGAGGTCGTCGCCCGCGCCCGCGCCGCCGACCGTGACTTGCTGGTGTTCGCGCACGGCCACATCCTGCGCTCCATCGGCGCCCGCTGGCTGGGCCTCCCGCTCGACTTCGCCGCGCGGATCCGTCTCCACCCGACCTCGCTGTCGGTGCTCGGCTGGGCCTACGGGGAGCCCGCCATCGAGGCCTGGAACGACCTCGGACACCTGACCGCCTAGGACGGGTCCGCCCGGCCGGACCCGCCCGCGCGGCGGCATCGGCTCACGCGATGCGCGGCAGACTCGCGTGGCGCTCCAGGAACGCCGAGACGCCCGACGCCCTGCGGTGCGGCAGCAGCACCCGCGCGGTGGCCGCCAGCATGGTCTGGATGCGGGACGACTGGACCTCGCCCAGCAGGTCGAGGACGCGCAGACCGGCCACGGCGGCCTCGTCGGGGCGGCCGCCGCGCGCGAGGTCGTCGGCGAGTTCCGCGGTGTAGAGGGCGATGTTGCGGGTGAAGTGCGGATCCTGCAGGTGCGCCGCGCGCCGGGCGTGACGGGCCGCGCGCGGCCAGTCGCCCAGCGTGGACCAGCACTGCGCCTCCAGGCCCTCCAGTTCGGCCTCTCCGTAGAAGGTCATCCACTCGGGGTCGGACTCCGAGGGGCCGCGCTCGAAGAGGGCCTGGGCGCGGACGAGGGCCCGTTCGCACTCGGCGCGGTCGGCGAGCCCCGCCCAGCCGCCCGCCTCGCGCAGCGCCAGCAGCGAGAGCAGGCGCGAGGAGCCGAGCGGCCGCGCCGCTCGCTGCGCCGCCTGTGCCGCGCGCACCGCCTCGCGCGGGCGGCCCGCGTCACGCGCGAGGAAGGCCGTGTTGCAGAAGGCGTGTGCCTCCAGGCCCGGGTCGCCGGACATCCGTGCGGTCGCCAGTGCCTCGGCGTAGTGCGAGCGCGCGTCGTCGAAGCGCCCGGAGTCGTGTGCCAACCAGCCCACCGAGATGGCCAGTTCGCCCGCCCCCGCGTACAGCCGGTCGGCGGTCCGGCGGCGTGTGGTGCCCGCGTCGAGCAGTTCGTACGCGGTGCGCAGGGGGGCGGCGGCCCGCCGGTAGAGGCCGTCGGCCCCGTGCCGGTCGTCGAGCAGCCGGATCCTTCGTACGGCTTCTTCGAGGGCGCCCGCCTCGGACGCCCCCACCCTGTGGACAGGGCGGTCCGCGGCCTCGGCCGTACCGCCGAACTGGCCCGCGAAGGGGCCCAGTGTGGCTGCCGCCATGGTGGCGGTGCCTCCGGTCATGAATGCGCGACGCTGCACGTCGCTCTCCTCGTGGTTCTGTTCATGGTGCTCGTGCGGGTCATGCGGGTCGTACGGGTTCTGCGGGTCGTACTGGTTCTGCGGGTCGTACGGGTTCTGCGTGGTCTCATACGTCTCGCACGCCCCTTCCGTTTCACCCGTGGTGCACGGAAGGCTCGTGGTGTGCGCGGGGGGCTCTTCGTCCGTGCCGCGCGCCCCTCGTCCGCGCACGGACGAGCGGGGCGAGAAGCCCAGGTCGGTCAGCGTGCGGCCGGGGAACATGTGCAGGAACACCCGCTCGTACGCGTAGTTGGGACAGCGGATCTCGCCGGCCTCCACCCGCCCGACATAGCGCGCGTCGCAGCTGACCCGCTCGCCGATCTCGCGCGCGGCCCGCCGGACCGCCGCGGCGAACTCGCCCGGCGAGCGCTGTCCGCGCAGCCGCCGGAAGGCGAGGTTCGGCCGTGGCGGCCGGGGGGACTGGGACGAGGTCATCGTTGACGACGCCATGGCCGGGCCCTCTCTTACGAACCGTCGAACCATGCCGGAACCAGGGCGAAATGCCAGTGTCATGCCGTGTGGTGCCCTGCTCCGGCGGAGCAAGAACGTACCTGCTGTGACGACGTCGCCACGCTGGGTTTGGCTACAAACCGGATATCTCATCCATGATCTGCCATGAACTGCCATCCTTTGCGGCGGCGTTCCGCCGTAGCCGTTGACGTCCTGAGGCGTTGAACCCGGTGGACCGGGAGCGCACCCGAACTCCCGACCCGCTCGTGCAGGAGGAGGGGTTCCGTGTTGGAGGCCGGGTTGGAGAGCACCGAGTTCCGTAGACCGCTGTCGACCGCCGCGTACGGGTCGTCCCCGGAGTACGGCGCCCCACCGCAGCCGGTCACCGGCTGCGACCTGGTGACCGTTCCGGCGCGTCAGGGCCTGGAGGCGGTCGACATCCTCCGCCGCGGCGGAGCCGGCGAATCCGTCGGGCCCGTCCTGCTCGACGGCGGCTGCGACACCCTCGGCTTCCTGGTGCCGCGCGGCACCGCCGACGCCTGGGACGTGCCGGGCAGCACCTGTACGCGGACCGCAGGCCGCGGCCTGCGACCGGCACCCGAGCCGCCGGTCGAGGGCTCGGACTGGCTGCTGCCGCCGGGGGAGGCGGACCTCGCGACCGACCCGGCCGTCCTGCGGGCGGCGCTGGGCGAGGCGGCACGGCTCATCGAGGCCGCGGACAACTGTCGCTGAGCGCTCTGGAGCGGCCGTTGGGCCGACCGTCCCGGAGCCCCTGATAATGGCGGGATGGGAAGGTCGAAGAACGTGCGGCGCGGCCAGGCGCCCACCGAGCCCCTCGTCGAGACGGTCGACGGCGGGCTCGCCGAGCTGATACCCGACCGGGACCGCCCGCGCGCCTGGACCCTGCTGATCGACGGCGCCCCGCAGTCCCACGTCGACCTCGACGACCCCGCCCACCTGAGCTTCGAGTACCAGCGGCGCCTCGGCCACGTCATCGACCTGGTCGCCCCGCCCGGCAAGCCGGTGCACGCCGTGCATCTCGGCGGCGGCGCCTTCACCCTGGCCCGCTACACCGCCGCGACCCGCCCCCGCTCCACCCAGCAGGTCGTCGAACGCGACGCTCTCCTCGTCCAACTCGTCCGGCGTGAGCTCCCGGTCGATCCCCACGCCCGTATCCGGGTGCGTTCCATGGACGCCCGTGAGGGGCTCGCCAAGGTGCCGGACGGCTGGGCGGACCTGGTCATCGCCGATGTGTTCAGCGGCGCGCGGACCCCGGCGCACCTGACCTCCGTGGAATTCCTCGACGACGTCCGCAGGGTCGTCGCACCGGGAGGCCTCTACGCGGCCAACCTCGCCGACGGACCCCCGCTGGCCCATCTGCGCGGCCAGATCGCCACCGCCGCGGCGGTCTTCCCCGAACTGGCCCTCGTCGCCGACCCCACCGTGCTGCGCGGCAAGCGCTTCGGCAACGCCGTCCTCGTCGCCGGCGACCGGCCGCTGCCGCTGGCCGAACTGACCCGCCGCGCGGCCTCGGACCCGCACCCCGGACGGGTCGAACACGGCAGACAGCTCGCCGACTTCACCGGGGGAGCGGCACCGGTCCTGGACGCGGCGGCGGTGGCGTCACCGGCCCCACCGCCCTCGGTGTTCCGCTGACGACACCGACCCGCCCTCCGGACGGACGACGCGACGGGCGCAACGCGGCCTAGTAGGTGCCGATCTCCACCCGGGGCGGCCCGTCGTGCCACGTGCAGAACACCGACACCCGATCCGCACCCGACGTGAACTCCACCCGGATCCACGACTCGGTCTTCCACACCTGCATCGACCAGCCCGAACCGGGCGTCGCGGAGACGAGCGTCGCGGAGGCCGTGCCCAGGTCGAAGACCGCCCGCCCCCCGTCGGTGTCGTAGCTCTTGACCCGGCCCGTCTGCCCCGCCTGCGCGGAGAGGCCCGGACTCGGCACGGACGAGGGCGACTTCGAGGGCGAGGGGGCGGGGCCCTGCCGCCGGCTGCGCTCGGGCTCCGGGGTCGCCGCGGCGCGCGGCGTCCCGGTCCGGACGGTCGGGGACGGGAGCGGCTTCGCCTTCTGCGTGACGGAGTCTCCCACCGTGACGGGCAGCGCCCGCGGCGGGTCGTACGCCGTCCCCGTCATGACCGTGTGGACACCCCACCACGACAGCGTGACCGCCGCGCCGGTGGCGAGCGTCCAAGCCAGTACGTGTACGAGTCCTCTGCGCATCGCGGCCATACTGCCTCACGCGCCCCACGGGTGTCTCGTTCCCGTCGCACGGCGGGAGTTGTCCACAGGCGCCGGACCGGCATCGCACGAATGGCGTACGGTGCCGCCCATGGCAAGTGTGCTCGTGGTCGAGGACGACCAGTTCGTACGCTCGGCCCTCATCCGGCATCTGACCGACGCCTCGCACACGGTGCGCAGCGTCGGCACCGCGCTCGAGGCGCTGCGCGAGGTCGCCCATTTCCCCTTCGACGTGGTCATCCTGGACCTCGGTCTGCCCGACCTGGACGGGGCCGAGGCACTCAAGATGCTGCGCGGCATCACGGACGTCCCCGTGATCATCGCCACCGCGCGGGACGACGAGACGGAGATCGTCCGCCTGCTGAACGACGGCGCGGACGACTACCTGACCAAGCCGTTCTCGGTCGAGCACCTGTCCGCGCGGATGGCCGCAGTCCTGCGCCGCTCGCGGGCGGTGGGGGAGGCCCCCGCGTCGCCGGTCATCCGGGTCGGCGGCCTCGCCATCGACCCGTTGCGCCGCCGGGCCGAGCTCGACGGCGTCCGCCTGGACCTCACCCGGCGCGAGTTCGACCTGCTCGCCTTCCTCGCCGGCCGACCCGGCGTCGTCGTGGCCCGCAAGGAGTTGCTCGCCGAGGTGTGGCAGCAGTCGTACGGGGACGACCAGACCATCGACGTCCATCTGTCCTGGCTGCGGCGGAAGCTGGGCGAGACCGCGGCGAGGCCGCGCTACCTGCACACCCTGCGCGGTGTCGGCGTGAAGCTGGAGCCACCCCGGACGGAGTTCCCGCGAGCGGAGCCGCCGTTGTGAGGTGGGCACTGGTCAAGGTGTGCGTGGCGGTGACCACGATGGTCGTCGTGGCCTTCGCGGTGCCGCTCGGGCTCGTCATCAAGGAGATGGCCCGGGACCGCGCGTTCTCGAACGCCGAACGGGAGGCCGCGGCCGTCGCGCCCGCCCTCTCCATCACCACCGACCGGGAGCAACTGGAGCGGGTCGTCGCCTCCGCCGGTTCGGACGACGGCATGGCCGTGCACATCCCGGCGAGCGACGGAGCCAAGGCGGTCGACATCGGCCGGCAGCGCGCCGCCGCCAAGGACATCGCCACCACCCGGGGGCTGGGCCGGGCCTCCACCACCGAGGTCCCGGGCGGCTCCACCCTGCTCCAGCCCACCGCGCTGAGCTCCGGCGAGATCGCGGTCGTCGAGGTGTACGTCCCCGAGTCCGAGGTCAGCAACGGGGTGGGCACGGCCTGGGCGGTGCTCGCCGCGGTCGGCGTCGCGCTCATCGTCGGCTCGGTCGCGGTCGCCGACCGGCTGGGCGTGCGCATGGTGCAGCCGGCCCAGCGGCTGGTCGAGGGCGCGCACGAACTGGGGGAGGGCAAGCTCGGAGCGCGGGTCCCCGAGGAAGGCCCCACCGAACTGCGCCTGGCGGCGGTCGCGTTCAACTCGATGGCCGACCAGGTCGTCCAACTCCTGGCGAACGAGCGGGAGCTGGCGGCGGACCTCTCGCACCGCCTGCGCACCCCGCTGACCGTACTGCGGCTGAACACGGCCTCGCTCGGCGACGGACCGGCCGCCGAGCAGACCCGGGCGGCCGTGGCACAACTGGAGCGGGAGGTCGACACGATCATCCGGACGGCGCGGGAGGCCAAGCCGCAGACGGTGGCGCTCGGCGTCGGGGCCGGGTGCGACGCGTCCGAGGTGGTCCGCGAGCGGATGGACTTCTGGTCGGCGCTCGCCGAGGACGAGGGCCGCAAGGTGCGGGTCGCGGGCGTGGACCGTCCGGTCCGCATACCGGTCGCGCGGGCCGACCTGGTGGCCGCGCTCGACGCGCTCCTCGGCAACGTCTTCCGGCACACCCCGGAGGGCACGGCCTTCGCGGTCGACGTGCACAACGGCGACGACGCGGTGATCGTGCTGGTGTCGGACGCCGGACCGGGGATCGTGGACCAGGAGTCGGCGATGGCCCGCGGGCGGGGCTCGGGCAGCGACGGCTCGACCGGACTCGGGCTGGACATCGTGCGACGGCTCGCGGAGTCGACGGGCGGGGACGTACGGCTGGGGTCGTCGGTGCTGGGGGGCACCGAGGTGCGGATATGGATCCAGCTGGACGGGCGGGCGCCGGTGCGGCGCGGGCACCGGGGGGCGGTACGGCGACGCAGACGCGGCCTCGTCGTGAGGTGAGCCGGGGCCGGTCCCGGCCGGTCCACGGCCCTGAACGGCTCTCGACCTTTAACCGTCCCCGATGCCTTCCTTAAGCGCACCCTAAGATCGCGGACCCCCGTCCGGATGAAGCGGTTTGCCCGATTCCGGATCGCTAGCGTGCTGCCCGCACCCCCTGGGAATCCCCAGCGAACTCCCGTGAAACCGCGAAGGCAGGCACGCGATGAGCAGTACGCACCGGCGCAAGGTCAGTGGCAGGAACAAGGCGATAGGCGGCGTCGTGGCCGCCGCCGTGATCGGTGGCGGCGCCTTCCTGTTCTCCGGCACCGCGCTCGCCGCCGGTGTCGGCGCCGCGTACACCAGGACCAGTGACTGGTCCACGGGCTACACCGCTCAGTACGTCGTCACGAACGACACCGGCGGGACGAAGAGCGACTGGACACTGGAGTTCGACCTGCCCTCCGGCGCCCGGCTCAGCTCGCTGTGGAACGGCGAGGCCGGCGTGAGCGGAAGCCACGTCACGGTGAAGCCCCCGTCCTGGGACAAGGACGGCCTGGCGGCCGGCGAGTCGGTCACCGTCGGCTTCGTCGTGAACGGCACCGCGGACCCGAAGGGCTGTGTCATCGACGGCGCCAGGTGTTCGGTGGACGACGGCGCGACCCCGGAACCGAGCGGCCGCCCGACGCGGTCGGCCACCCCCACGGCCACGCCGAAGCCCACCCCGACCCCCTCCCGCAGCAGCACCCCGACCGCCCCCGCCTCCACCCCGGCCACCACTCCGACGCCCTCCACTCCGGCGAGCACCGGCGGCACCACCGCGAGCGGCGCCGGCTTCGCGCCCTACGTCGACACCTCCCTCTACCCGGCCTTCGACCTGGTCGGCAGCGCGGCGGCCACCGGGGTCAAGAACTACAACCTCGCCTTCATCACCGACGGCGGCGGCTGCACGCCCAAGTGGGGCGGGGTGAGCGACCTCGCCAGTGACGCGGTGGCCGCGCAGATCGGCGCACTGCGGGCGAAGGGCGGGGACGTCCGCGTCTCCTTCGGCGGCGCCTCCGGTTCGGAGCTGGCGACGACCTGCTCGTCGGCGGACGCGCTGGCGGCGGCGTACGGGAAGGCCGTGGACGCGTACAAGCTGACGAAGGTCGACTTCGACGTCGAGGGCGGCGCGCTGCCCGACACCACGGCGAACACGAAACGCGCGAAGGCCATCGCGAAGCTCCAGCAGCAGCACCCGGGCCTGGACGTGTCCTTCACGCTCCCCGTCATGCCCGAGGGACTCACCCAGGACGGCGTGAACCTCCTGTCCGACGCCCGGTCGAACGGCGTGAAGATCTCCGCCGTCAACATCATGGCGATGGACTACGGCCCCTCGTACAGCGGTGACATGGGCACCTACGCCGAGCAGGCCGCCACCGCCACACAAGCCCAGGTCAAGAGCGTCCTCGGACTCTCCGACAGCGCGGCCTGGAAGACCGTGGCCGTGACCCCGATGATCGGTGTCAACGACGTGTCGTCGGAGATCTTCAAGGTCGACGACGCCGCCCAGCTGGTGACGTTCGCCAAGTCCAAGGGGCTCGGCTGGCTGTCGATGTGGTCCGCGAGCCGCGACAAGCAGTGCGCGGGCGGCGCGAAGAACTCCGCGGACGCGACGTGCAGCTCCGTCGTCCAGGACGCGGGGGCGTTCTCGAAGGCGTTCGGCGCCTACAAGTAGGCACGGAACGCACCGAGTCCTCCCCCACGGGGAAGAGCGTCCCGGCCGGGACCACCCCCCATCCGGCCGGGGGGGGGGGGGGGGGGTGCGCGGGGGGCGGGCGAGGCCGCCGCGCCCACGCGGCGCAGCCGCCCGCCCCGGAGGAGCGC
>NZ_JBHWEL010000038.1:20640-59930 GCF_042734135.1 Streptomyces sp. NPDC059668
CGGGTCCCGGCCGGGCCCCCCCCCCCCCGGGGCGGGGCGCGGCTCCCTTTTCCGGGCGCCGCGCCCCGCCCCCCGATCCCCCCGCCCCCGTCTCCCGCGGGCGACCAGCCCTCCGCCCTCCCGGGCGACCAGCCCTCCGCACTCCCGGACGAAGGGCCCGCCGCCGTCCGGGGCCGGGGCCGTCCGCCCTCCCGGGCCGTGACCTACTCGGCCGCGGCCGTCACCGGCGGCAGCGTCCCCGTCCGGGCCGCCCGGCTGTACCAGTGGGCGCTCGACTTCGGTGTACGGGCCAGGGTCGCGTAGTCGACGTAGACCGCGCCGAAGCGCTTGCCGTAGCCGTACGCCCACTCGAAGTTGTCCATCAGGGACCAGAGGTAGTACCCGCGGACGTCCGCGCCGTCGGCGATGGCGCGGCGGACCGCCGACAGGTGGCCGTGCAGGTAGGCGATGCGCTCGGGGTCGTGGACGCGGCCCTCAGGGTCCGGCTTGTCGTCGTACGCGGCGCCGTTCTCGGTGATGTACAGCGGCAGGCCGGGCGCCTCCCGTGTGTAGCGCGTGATCAGGTCGTGCAGGCCCGACGGGTCGATCGTCCAGCCCATCTCCGTGCGCTCGCCCGGAGTCTGGTGGAACATCACGTCGTCGGCGCCCGGCCACGGCGTGAACGCGCTCGCCCCGTGCCCGTCCGCTCGGGGACCGGACGCGGTGGCCTCCGCCGCCGACACCAGCGTCGGGGTGTAGTAGTTCAGCCCCAGCGCGTCGAGCGGCTGCTTGATCAGCGCCAGGTCGCCGTCCAGGACGTACGACCAGTCCGTGATCGAGGACGTCTCCTGGAACAGGCCCTCCGGGTAGGCACCGTGCAGCATCGGGCCGTGGAAGACGCCGTTGGCCAGGTTGTCGATGCGCCGGGCCGCCGCGAGGTCCGCCGGGCTCTGCGAAAGCGGCCGGACGACCGAGGAGTTGAGGCTCACCGCGACCGAGTTGCGGGCCGGCATCACGGACCTCAGCGCCTTCGCGCCCAGGCCGTGCGCCAGGTTCAGGTGGTGGGCGGCCTTCAGCGACGCCGCCGCGTCCGTGCGGCCCGGCGCGTGCACCCCGGAGCCGTAGCCGAGGAACGCGCTGCACCACGGCTCGTTCAGGGTGATCCACTGCTCCACCCGGTCGCCCAGCGCCTCGCCGACGATCTGGGCGTAGTCGGCGAACCGCAGCGCCGTGTCGCGCGCGGGCCAGCCGCCCGCGTCCTCCAGCTCCTGGGGGAGGTCCCAGTGGTAGAGGGTGATCGCCGGCTTGATGTCGTGGGCCAGCAGTTCGTCGACCAGGTTGCGGTAGAAGTCCAGACCCCGCTGGACCGCCGGTCCCCGGCCCGTCGGCTGCACCCGGGACCAGGAGACCGAGAAGCGGTACGCGGACAGTCCCAGCTCCGCCATCAGGGCCACGTCGTCACGGAAGCGGTGGTAGTGGTCGACAGCGATGTCACCGGTCTCGCCGCCGGCCGTCTTTCCGGGCGTGTGGCTGAAGGTGTCCCAGATGGAGGGCGTGCGGCCGTCCTCCCGTACCGCCCCCTCGATCTGGTACGCGGAGGTCGCCGCGCCCCAGAGGAACGCGGGGGGAAAGGTCACGGGCGATGCGGGTTCAGACATGGAAGCGCTCCCATAGGAGGTCGTGGCGAACGACGGTAAGGAGAAGGAGGGGAAGGGCGGGGGAGGGGAAAGGGGCGATGGGGCCGGGGCGGCGGTGACCCGGCCCCCACGGGCGGCGGTACGGCGGGTCAGCCCTTGATCGCGCCCTGCATGATGCCGCCCACGATCTGCTTGCCGAACAGCAGGAAGGCGATGAGCAGCGGCAGCGTGCCGAGCAGCGCGCCCGCCATGATCACGGCCTGGTCGGGGACGTAACCGGTGCCCAGCGAGTTGAGGGCGACCTGCACGGTGGGGTTCTGCTGGTTGAGGGCGATGATCGGCCACAGGAAGTCGTTCCAGGCCATCACGAAGGTCAGCAGACCGAGGACCGCCATCGCCGGCCGCGCCGCCGGGAAGACGACGTGCCAGACGACGCGCAGACTGCTCGCGCCGTCCACCCGCGCCGCCTCGATCAGCTCGGTGGGCAGCGCCTGGACCAGGTACTGCCGCATGAAGAACGTGCCGAAGGCGCTCACCAGGGTGGGCAGGATGACCGTCTGCAACTGGTTGGACCAGCCCAGGTCGCTCATCCACAGGTACAGCGGCACGACGGCCAGCTGCGGCGGGATCATCATCGTGCCGATGGTCAGCAGCAGCAGGGTGCTGGAGAACCTGAACCGCAGCTTGGCGAAGGCGAACCCGGCGAGCGTGGAGAAGACGACCGTACCGACGGTGATGGTCCCGGCGACGATCGTGGAGTTGAGCATCGCGGTGCCGAGCCCGGCCTGCTCCCACGCGGCCTGGAGGTTCTTGAACAGGTTCCCGCCGAACCACAGCGGCGGCGGTGTCTGCGCCAGCCGCTCGTTGTTGCGGGAGGCCGCGATGGCCGTCCAGACCAGCGGAGCGAGCGAGACCAGCGCGAAGACGGCCAGGACGACATAGGTGACCGGACCCGCGTGCAGCTGCTTGCCCGCGCCCAGCACCCGGCGGCGTCCGGGGCCCCGGCGGTCCGGGGTGCTCTGTGCCTGAGCCTGAGGGACAGTCAGTTCGGTGGTGGTCATTGGGATTTCCTCAGCCGTCGGGTGACCAGCAGGTTGATCGCGGCGACGATCAGCAGGATCAGGAACATCGTCCAGGCGATCGCTGACGCCTTGCCGAGGTTGCCGATGCCCCAGCCCTGGTCGTACATGTACAGGCCGAGCGTCTGGTACTGGTGCGCGGAGCCGCCCTTCGAGCCGCTGACCCCGCCGAACAGGAGCGGTTCACCGAAGAGCTGGGTCGCGCCGATGGTGGAGACGACCACGGTGAACAGGATCGTCGGCCGCAGCATCGGGACCGTCACATGGCGGAACTGCTGCCAGCGGCCCGCGCCGTCGAGAGCCGCCGACTCGTACAGGTCGGTGGGGATCGCCTGCATCGCCGCGAGGTAGATCAGCGCGTTGTAGCCGGTCCACCGCCAGATCACGATCGAGGAGACGGCGAACTGCGAACCCCAGTCCGACTCACGCCAGTTGATCGGATGGACCCCGACGAAGTGCAGCAGCCAGTTGATCATGCCGCCGTCCCACGAGTACAGCAGCGTGAAGACCAGCGTCGCCGCCGCCACCGAGGTGGCGTACGGGGTGAGCATCACGACCCGCCACACGGTCGAGCCGCGCAGCCGGTAGTTGAGCAGGTGGGCGATCCCGAGCGCCATGACCAGCTGCGGCACCGTGGAGATCACACCGATGGTGAAGGTGTTCTCCAAGGCGTTCCAGAAGAACTCCGAGGACAGCAGGTTCTTGTAGTTGTCCAGGCCGGCCCAGGTCTGGTGGTCCAGGCCGGACAGCTGCACGTTGTGCAGCGAGTACCAGGCCGTGTAGAGGAGGGGCACGAGCCCGAAGGCCCCGAAGATGACGAAGAAGGGGGCGATGAACGCGTACGGCGACGCCTTCATGTCCCAGCGGTACAGCCGGCTGCGCCAGGAGCCCGGCTCCGGCGGCGGCGTACCGCGACCCCGAGCGCCCCGGGCCGCGCCCGGCTGTGAGCCGGGCGCGGCGTCGGCGCTCGTCGCGGGATGCGCGAGAGCCTGCTTGGAGCTGGTCACTGGCCGAGCACGTCCTTGATCTCAGCCTTCGCCGCGTTCCAGCCCTGGTCGGGGGACTTGCCCTTCTGCTCGACCTGGAGGATGCCGACGTCGGTGATCGCGGTGCCGATCGGCTGGTCCTTGACGCCGAAGTTCTGCACGGGGATGGTCTTCGCCGAGTCGGCGAAGATCTGCGTGATCGGCGCGTCCGAGAAGTACGACGTCGTCGCGGCCGCAGGCTTCAGGCTGTCGTAGGCCGCCGGCGTCGACGGGAAGCTGGCCTGCTTGGCGAAGACCTTCGCCTGCTGCTCCGGCGCGGTCAGCCACTTGGCCAGCGCGATGGCCTCCTTCTGGTGCTTGCCCGCCGTCGGGACACCGATGAACGAACCGCCCCAGTTGGCCGCGGTCGGCGCCGCCGCCACGTCCCACTTGCCCTTGCCGGCGTCACCGGACTTCTCCTGGATATAGCCCATCATCCAGGCGGGGCAGGCCACCGTCGCGAACGAGCCCTTGGCGAAGCCCTGGTCCCACGTCGGGTCGAACTGCTTCAGCTTCGCCGACATGTTGCTGGTCGCCACCGTCATCGCGGCGTTCCAGGACTTCTTCACGCCCGAGGACTTGTCCCAGATGACGTTGCCGTCCTTGTCGTAGTACCGCTCGCTCTCGCCCCCGAGCGCCGCGTTGTAGACCGAGGAGGCGGAGTCCACGAACTTGGTGCCGCTCGGCGCCTTCTTCATGTACTGCTTGCCGAGGTCGACGTACTTGGCCCAGTCGCCCTTCCACTGCTCGGCGAGCTTGGTGCGGTCGGTCTCCAGACCGGCCTGCTTGAAGAGGTCCTTGCGGTAGCAGATCGCCATCGGGCCGATGTCCGTACCGAGCCCGATGGTCTTGCCGTCCTTGGTGGTGGCCTGGGCGGTCTTCCAGTCCAGCCACTGCGACTTGTCGACCTCCTTGCCGAGGTCGACGAACTTGTCGGCCTGGGTCTGGACGGCCTCGGTGATGTTGCCGACCTCGATCGCCTGGATGTCGTCCGTGCCGGAGCCGGCCTGGAGACGGGTGAGCGTCTTGGGCCAGTACACGTCGGTCCGGGTGGTGACGTTCTCCTTGATCGAGATGTTCGGGTGCAGCTTCATGTACTCGTCGTAGAGACCGGCCTGCTTGTAGCCGAAGACGCCGAAGGTACCGATGGTCAGCGTGGTCTTGCCCTTGCCGCCACCACCGCCGTCGCCCGAGGTCGACGAGCCGTCGTTCGAGTCGTTGGCGCAGCCGGCCAGCAGCCCTGTGGTCAGCGCGGCCACGGCCGCGAGGGCCCCCAGCCTGCGGGACCGGCGGGTACTCGTGCGCATTGCGTCCTCCTGTTGCCTGACGTGCCGACCCCCCGGCCAACTGCATTGTTGGGCCCGTTTTTCTCGCTGCGGCTCGGGCGGGGAACGTGCGGGATGTGTAGGTGTCAGGTACCGTGGGAGCGCTCCCACAGGTGATGTGTTGAAGAGTCGTCGGTTCACGCGGGGGTGTCAAGGGAGCGGACACGGAGAGCCGCGTTCAGTTATCGGCCTGTTAACTAACTCCGGGGGGCAGGGCGCGGCGGGGTGGGGGGACGGGTGGAGCGGGTCGTGCCGAGGTGACTTCACGGGGTCGGCCGGCGGTGCCGGCACCAGCAGCCCCGGCGAGGTTGCCACCGCGGCCGGGCCCCTGTCCATGAACGGGACTGTTAGATTCCAGGCCAGCCGCTCAGAAGCGCGGCGTCGACGGGAGGCGGACCATGGCAGGCCACGGAGCGCGGGGCCGGAGCGGCGGGCGGCCGACCCTCGAGGAGGTCGCCGCGCGCGCCGGTGTGGGCCGCGGCACGGTGTCCCGGGTGATCAACGGTTCCCCGCGGGTCAGTGACACGACCCGCGCCGCGGTCGAGGCGGCGGTCGCGGAGCTCGGTTATGTCCCGAACACGGCCGCGCGCGCCCTCGCCGCCAACCGCACGGACGCGATCGCGCTCGTCGTCCCCGAGCCGGAGACCCGGTTCTTCGCGGAGCCGTACTTCTCGGACATGCTCCGGGGTGTGGGCGCGGAGCTCTCCGACACCGAGATGCAACTGCTGCTGATCTTCGCGGGCAGTGACCGGGAGCGGCAGCGCCTGGCCCAGTACCTGGCGGCGCACCGCGTGGACGGCGTCCTGCTGGTCTCGGTGCACGCGGACGACCCGCTGCCCGATCTGCTCTCCCAGCTGGAGATCCCGGCGGTGATCAGCGGCCGGCGCTCGGCGGACGAGACGCTTCCGTCCGTGGACTCCGACAACTACGGCGGGGGCCGCCTCGCCGTCGAGCACCTGGTCGCCCGGGGGCGCCGCAGGATCGTCCACCTCGCGGGCCGCCTCGACGTCTTCGGTGCCCAGCGCCGTGTCGACGGTTACCGCGAGGGTCTGCGTGCGGCGGGCCGCCCGGTGGACGACGACCTCATCGTCGCCGGGGACTTCACGGAGGAGGGCGGGCGCCGGGCGATGACCGAACTGCTGGCCCGCTGCCCGGATCTGGACGCCGTCTTCGCGGGCTCGGACGTGATGGCGGCCGGTGCCCGCCAGGTCCTGCGCGAGGCGGGCCGCCGTACACCGGACGACGTGGCCCTCGTCGGGTACGACGACTCGGCCATCGCCCGCCACATGGATCCGCCCCTGACCAGCGTGCGCCAGCCGATAGAGGAGATGGGCCGGGCGATGATCGACCTGCTGCTCGGGGAGATCGCGGACCGCCGCCCGGCGGTGTCGCGGGACCTGGAGAAGCGTCAGGTCGTGCTGCCCACCGAGCTGGTGGCGCGGGCGTCGTCCTGACGCCGGCCGCCACCGCTCCGGCGCACGCCCCGCCTGTCCGTCAGCGCCCTGTACTGCTGACGGCCGAGCCGCCCCGCCGCTGTTGCCGCTGGTGCCGCACGGGAAGAGCTCCGTAGGGCAGTCTGGCGGGTATGGTCCTGCATCCCTTGCTGGGAGTCGATGAAGTGCCCGCCGTTGAGTCCTATCTGGGCCGCGTGGGCGAGGTGTTCCGGGCGTTCCCCGAGCAGGAATCGGGGTGTGTGTCGTACGGGGTGAGGCTGCTCGACGGCGGCCGGTGGTTCCTCAAGGAGGCGGTCACCGAGCGCGGCCGGCGCTCGCTGGAGCGCGGCTGGGCCTTCCACCGGTCCGTGCGGCACCGGGCGATCGTCCCGCAGGTGCACCGCATCGCCGTGCAGGACGGCGGCTGGGCGGTGGTGATGCCCTGGCGGGAGGGCGAGGTGCTGTACCCCGCGGAGGTGGACGGGGCGCGCGACCGTACGGACCCGGCCAGTGCGATGGCGCGTTTCCGCGCCCTGCCGGCCGACGCGGTCCTGCGCGCCTTCGACCGGGTCCTGGACGCGCACCTCGCGGTGGAGGCCGCCGGCCAGGTCGCCGTCGACTTCTACGACGGGGCGCTGCTGTACGACTTCGAGCGTGACGTCGCCCATCTGGTCGACCTCGACGAGTACCGGCCGGGACCGTTCGTGGTCGAGGAGGAACGCCTGCCGGGCTCGCGGCGGTTCATGGCCCCCGAGGAGTGGGTGCGCGGGGCCGTGATCGACACCCGGACGACGGTGTTCACGCTGGGCCGTGCGGCCCGGCTGCTGCTGGACGCGGGCGACGAGGAGCGCGCGTGGCGCGGCACCGCGGCCCAGCAGGCGGTCATCGTCCGTGCCACCCGGACCGATCCGGGGGAGCGCTTCGAGAACGTCCACCGTTTCGCCGAGGCGTGGCGGACGGCCAACACCGCACCGGGCGCGTGAGGTCGGGCGCCCGGGTCCGGGTGTCCGAGGCGCGCTGTCCGGGGCCGGGTGTCTGAGGGCGGGCGTCCGTGGCCGGGTGTCCGTGGCCGGACGTCCGAGGCCAACTGTCCAGGGCCCGGTGTCTGAGGTCGACTGTTCGTGGTGGGACGTCCGGGGCCGGGTGACTGAGGGCGGCTGGTCTCGGGCCGGCTGTCCGGGGCCCGGTGTCTGAGGGCAGGTGCCTGAGGTCGGGTGTCCGGGGCCGGGTGTCCGAGGTCTGCTGTGTGGGGCCGGGTGTCTGAGGGCGGGCGTCCGTGGCCGGGTGTCTGAGACCGGGCGCGTGAGGTCGGGCGCGTGAGGTCGGGCGCCCGGGGCCGGTTGTCCGAGGCGCGCTGTCCGGGGCCGGGTGTCTGAGGTGGGCTGTCCAGGGCCGAGTGTCTGAGACCGGGTGTCCGAGGTCTGCTGTGTGGGGCCGGGTGTCTGAGGGCGGGTGTTCGGGGCCGGTTGTCCGAGGTCGACTGTCCGGGGCCGGTTGTCTGAGACCGGGTGTCCGAGGTCTGCTGTGTGGGGCCGGGTGTCTGCGGGCGGGTGTCCGAGGCGCGCTGTCCGGGGCCCGGTGTCTGAGGTCGGCTGTCCGTGGCCGGGCGTCCGAGTCCGGGCGTCCGGGGTCAGACGTCTGAGGTCGGCTGGTCCGGGGCCGGTTGTTCGAGGCCGGGTGGTCCGGGGCCGACCGTCCGGGACGGACCGCCCGATGCGGCGCGTCCGAGGCGGACCGTCCGATGCCGGGCGCGTGGATCCAGGCGTCCGGCATCCGGCATCACGCGTCCCGCGTCCCGTGGACGGAGTCCCGGCCCCGGTCCGCGGTCCCGTACCGATCACCGCCGGCGGCCTTCGCCGGCACGCCTTCCCGCGTACGGCGGGCACCGGACACGACCGGCGTCCGCACATGACCGAGGCCCGGTCCGCTTGCGCGGACCGGGCCTCGGTCTGTCAGGGTGAGTGACGGGACTTGAACCCGCGGCATCCTGGACCACAACCAGGTGCTCTACCAGCTGAGCTACACCCACCATGTCCGGTCCTGGTTTCCCTGACCGGCCGAGAAAAAGTGTACAGGGTCCGGAGGGGTGCTCGCGCCCGGCTTTTGTCCGGGGTCCCCCGGGACCCCGGACACGCGTCATTCCACGGGCAGTACGTGCTTCGCCGCGATGGTGCGGGCGGTCTCCGAATCGGGGCCGGGCTGCGGGACGAAGATCGCCTCGCGGTAGTAGCGGAGTTCGGCGATGGACTCGCGGATGTCGGCGAGGGCGCGGTGGTTGCCGTTCTTGTCCGGGCTGTTGAAGTACGCCCGCGGGTACCAGCGGCGGGCCAGCTCCTTGACGGAGGAGACGTCCACGATGCGGTAGTGCAGATAGCCCTCCAGCGCGGGCATGTCGCGGAGCAGGAAACCCCGGTCCGTGCCGACCGAGTTCCCGCACAGCGGGGCCTTGCCCGGCTCCTTGACGTGCTCACGCACGTAGGAGAGGACCTGTGCCTCGGCGTCGGCCAGGGTGGTGCCCGCGGCGAGTTCGGAGAGGAGGCCGGAGGCCGTGTGCATCTGGCGCACCACGTCCGGCATCGTCTCCAGGGCCGCGTCCGGCGGGCGGATCACGATGTCCACCCCTTCGCCGAGCACGTTCAGCTCCGAGTCGGTGACCAGTGCGGCCACCTCGATGAGTGCGTCCTCCGACAGCGAGAGCCCGGTCATCTCGCAGTCGATCCACACCATGCGATCGTTCATGGCCCCAACCCTACGGCGCGCCCCGGCGCACGGGCAGGTCCGGGACGGGGGCAGCCCGGGGCTCCAGGGTCCCGGGGGCCCCGGGACGGCGACGGCCCGGGACCCGAGGGCCCCGGGCCGTTCACGGCCGGGCGGTGCGACGTCGTCGCGGCGCCACGGCGCCCGGACGCTAGGGCGCGCTGCGCTGCCCGGGCAGGCTCGGCCGGCCCGTCGCGTACAGTTCCGCGCCCGGCTTGCCCGGATCCGTCGCGGTCGACAGCGCCGAGGCCGGGCTCAGGGCACCGGCGGCCGCCGTGCGACGGGTCTGCGACGGGACCGCACCCTCCTGGCTCAGGACCGGTGACTGCCCGGACGAGCCCATGGGACCGTCCGGGTCCGACGGCCGCTCGGACTGCGGCCGACGTGCCCGGTACGCCGCCCGGTAGGCGGCCGGGGACGAGCCGAGCTGGCGCCGGAAGTGCCCGCGCAGCGCGACCGGCGAGCGGAAGCCGCAGCGTCCGGCGACCTCGTCGACCGAGTAGTCGGACGTCTCCAGCAGCCGTTGCGCCTGGAGCACACGCTGGGTGATCAGCCACTGCAACGGCGCGCTGCCCGTCAGCGAGCGGAAGCGGCGGTCGAACGTGCGGCGGCTCATGTACGCGCGTGCCGCCAGCGTCTCGACGTCGAACTGCTCGTGCAGGTGTTCCAGCGCCCAGGCGACGACCTCCGCGAGGGGGTCGGCGCCGATCTCCTCCGGTAAAGACCGGTCGAGATAGCGCTCCTGTCCGCCGCTCCGGCGCGGCGGGACCACCAGACGACGGGCCAGCGCGCCGGCCGCCTCGTTGCCGTGGTCCGTCCGCACGATGTGCAGACAGAGATCGATTCCGGCCGCGGTGCCCGCCGATGTCAGTACGTCACCGTCGTCGACGAACAGCTCGCGCGGATCGACGTGCACCGACGGATAGCGTTTGGCCAGCGTCGGCGCGTACATCCAGTGGGTCGTCGCCGGGCGGCCGTCCAGCAGTCCGGCGGCGGCCAGCACGAAAGCGCCGGTGCACAGTCCGACTATGCGGGCCCCCTCCTCGTGCGCCCGGCGCAGCGCGTCGAGCGCTTCCTCCGGTGGCGGTGAGGTGATCGAGCGCCAGGCCGGCACCACGACGGTGCCGGCTCGCGAGATCGCCTCCAGGCCATGCGGCGCGGTGAGTTCCAGGCCCCCTGTGGTCCGCAGCGGGCCGTCCTCGCCGGCGCACACCAGGAGTCGGTAGCGCGGCACGCCGGCGTCCTGGCGGTCAATCCCGAACACCGACAGCGGTATGGAACTCTCGAAGATGGGGCCGCCGCTGAACAGCAGCACCGCGACGATCTCCTTGCGGCGTCGCCCGGAGAGTTTCCGGGCCGCGGCTTCCGGCGCGGCAGTGGAGTCGTGGCTCATACTGCTAAGCCCCCCTCGGTGGTCGCGGCTCCTCGGTTGTGTCGCTCCTGCACGTTTCCCCTCGGTCCTGCACGAGTCCCCCGCCGTAAGACAGTCAAGATCGAATCTACTGTGTCCGGTCACGCCTGGGTGACCACTTCGACACTCGGCAGAATGTCGACATGGCAACTTGGCGTGAAGCATTCGATCACGAAGCGTTGCACTCGTGGGCCGTGCAGGGAAGTGCGCCTCGTGTCAGTGGCCAATCCACATAGGGTGCACGAGCCCTCCAGGGGCCTTTAGTCGCAGGTCGAACGCGGGTTGGGGGGTCGTTCGGGCAAGGGATGCCCGGGAGGCCGAAGTTGGCTGAAAAGAAGCGGGGGCGTGCGCGCAAACCGGTCAGTCGACCGGCTTCTTTCCCGCACCGCGGCGCCCGCCCCTGTGCGCCCCCGGGCCGCTCCTGCCCGGCAAGCCGTTCATGATGTGCGTGTCGGCCACATCCCGCGCGCGGGATGCCTGCGCCGGACCGCCCTCGGGGCCGGTGCCGGGCCCGGGAACCCCCGTGACGCGATCTCCCCCGTCACGATCCCGCACGCCGGGGTCGCGCATACCGCGGACCGGATCCGGACCGGCGGGATCCCGTCCGTCCCGGCCCCGTCCGTTCCGGCCCCGTCCGTCCCGGTCCCGATGCGAGGGCTCCCGGGGCCCGCGCTCCCGCGGACCGCCCCTGCCGTGCCGCGCGCGGTGCGGGGACCGCTCCTCGGCGCGCATCCGCGCGGCGCCCCGCTCGGACTGGCGCAGGAGCACCAGGCAGGCCGCGGTCACGGCCGCCAGACCCAGCGCGGTGCCGGCCGCCCCGGCGAGCGAGGTGCCGAACCAGACGAGGACGACCGGGACGAGGACGCAGCTGAAGGCCGCCCAGCGCGCCACCTCACTGGCCGCGTCCGGCGTGGGCGTTCCGGAGCGCGCCCCGGAGGAGGGGCGGGACACGGTCTCTGGTCCGGGCACGGTCTGCTCCCTGGTTCCCTGGTACTCCATTGCTCTCCATGGCGGTGGTTCACCTGCTCAACGCGTGTTCGACCGGCCGGTCACTGCCCGGCCGGCGGTGTCCGGTCTCGCGGGGGCGCATCCCTGGGTGAACCCTGCGCAAACCGCCTGTACGGGGCAGTGAGCATTGCGTTACGGGCGCCTCTCATGCATGCTCCGGGGAACGCCGCACAGCGCACGCGGTATCTGGGCAGAGGAGGAGTGCCGCCGTACCCTTGGGGGTATGCGGTCGGGAAGATGATTCCCGGACACACAGCTCTGCCGATCGTTGTCGTCCCCACCACGAGGATCCAAACGCCGAGATACCCATGGCCGGTCACGAATTCTTCGATCCCGCGGACCGCAAGCGCCCGCTCGCCGATCCCACGGCGGCCGAGCCCCTGGCGGCGGAAGAAACGCGCCAGTCCTGCGATCCTGCCTTCAAACACGGCGTCGTCGTCGGCTTCGACGGTTCGACGTCCAGTGAACGTGCCCTCGCGTACGCGATCGGCATGGCCCATCGCTCCGGCTCGGGCCTGATCATCGTGCATGTCGCGAACCGGCTGCCCACCACGGTGTGGGCGGGCTGCGAACCACCGGTCTTCGTCGACGTGCCCGACCACCGCACCGAGGTGCTCGGACTCGAACTCGCCTGCGCCGAATACCTGGCCGAGGTGCCGTGGATCCTCGTCGAGCGCGGCGGGGACATCTGCCACGAACTCGAAGAGGTGGGGCGCGAGTACGAGGCGGACGCGATCGTCGTCGGCTCCACGCACGGCATCGTCGGGCGCATCTTCGGCTCGGTCGCGGGGAGGCTGGCGAAGCGCGCCAAGCGCCCCGTGATCGTCATCCCCTGACCGGCCGTCAACTCGCCGCCGTCCCAGGTGGGGTGATCCGGCCGGTTTCCCGGCGGACCGTCAACTCCCTTTCCGGCGCGCCCGGAAATACGTGAATCCACTCGGGCGCCGAGGTGGATTGTGCCTTTGTGAAGGGTACATACCGGTCACCGGCCCCATCCCTCGGCCGGCACCGCGCAGCACGACTGCACCCGCATGAAGGGAGCCCGACGTGGACAATGACGTCTCCTCGGGAAGCACCACCTCGACTCTCGGCCAACTCGCCCTCGGACTGACCCTGTTGCTCTTCGGCCTCGGGAACACCCGGGTGATCGACGGTGTGACCCCGGCCGACTCCGTCTCCCTCGCCACGTACGTCGGCGGGATCGCGCTCTTCGTCGCGGGCCTGTTCGCCTTCCGTGACCGCGACGCCTTCACCGGTACGGCGTTCACGGCGCTCGGCGCGTTCTGGTTCACCTGGGGCGTCACCGCCGACGGGCGGATGTCGGCCAACGCCACCGGCCTCTTCCTGCTCCTGTTCGCACTCGTCGCGCTGAGCCTGACCGCCGGCGCGAGCGGCGCCCCGCTGCTCGCCCGGGGGACGTACGCGCTGCTGTTCGTGGCCCTGCTCCTGCTGGCCGTCGGCCAGTTCGGCGACAGCGCCGCGCTCGCCAAGGCCGGGGGCTGGTTCGCCGCGGCCGGCGGTCTGCTGGCCTGGTACGCGGCCACGGCGGCGCTCGCCCACTGGCCCACCGCCCTTCCCGGACGCGCCGCCGGCCGGGGGGTGACGGCCACCGGCTGAGCCCGGCGCGGGCCGGGGGCGCAGGCGGCTCCGGCCCTGGAAGGAACGACCCCCTGTGCGAAGGTGGCACGCACAGGGGGCCGTTCGTGTCCGGGGAGCCGTGACCGGGCCGTCCTACTCGACCGTCACCGACTTCGCGAGGTTCCGCGGCTTGTCGATGTCCCGGCCCAGCGCCAGCGCCGTGTGGTACGCGAGGAGCTGAAGCGGGATGCCCAACAGGATCGGGTCCAGCTCGTCCTCGTTCTTCGGGACGACGATCGTCTGGTCGGCCTTCTCCTGCTCCCGGTGCGCGACCGCGAGGATCTTGCCGCTGCGCGCCTTGATCTCCTCCAGGGCGGCGCGGTTCTTCTCCAGCAGGTCGTCGTCGGGGACGATCGCGACGGTCGGCAGGGCGGGCTCGATGAGTGCCAGCGGGCCGTGCTTGAGCTCGGAGGCCGGGTAGGCCTCGGCGTGGATGTACGAGACCTCCTTGAGCTTCAGCGAGGCCTCACGGGCCACCGGATAGCCGCGGACCCGGCCGATGAAGAGCATCGAGCGGGCCTCGGCGTACTGCTCGGCCAGCTTCTTGATCTCGTCCTCCCCTGCCAGGATCTCGGAGATCTGCCCGGGCAGCCTGCGCAGCCCCTCGATGATCCGCTTGCCGTCACGCACCGACAGGTCACGGGTACGGCCGAGGTGCAGCGCGAGCAGCGCGAAGGCGACGGTGGTGTTGGTGAAGCACTTCGTCGAGACGACGCAGACCTCGGGGCCCGCGTGCACGTACATGCCGCCGTCCGCCTCGCGCGCGATCGCCGAGCCGACGACGTTGACCACGCCCAGCACCCGCGCGCCCTTGCGCTTCAGCTCCTGGACGGCGGCGAGGACGTCGTACGTCTCACCGGACTGGGAGACCGCGACGTACAGCGTGTCGGGGTCGACCACGGCGTTGCGGTAGCGGAACTCGGAGGCCGGCTCGGCGTCCGCGGGGATGCGGGCCAGCTCCTCGATCATCTGGGCGCCGATCATGCCCGCGTGGTACGAGGTGCCACAGCCGAGGATCTTCACCCGGCGGATCTGACGCGCCTCGCGGGCGTCCAGGTTCAGGCCGCCGAGGTGCACGGTGGAGAAGCGGTCGTCGATACGGCCGCGCAGCACGCGGTCCACGGCGTCGGCCTGCTCGTGGATCTCCTTGTGCATGTACGTGTCGTGGCCGCCCATGTCGTACGACGCGGCCTCCCACTCCACGGTGGTCGGCTCGGCCGTCGTCCGGGTGCCCTCGGTGGTGTACGTGCGGAAGTCGTCGGCCTTGAGGGTCGCCATCTCGCCGTCGTCCAGCGTCACTATCTGGCGGGTGTGGGTGACCAGGGCGGCGATGTCCGAGGCGACGAACATCTCCTTCTCGCCGATGCCGAGGACGACCGGCGAGCCGTTGCGGGCCACCACGATGCGGTCGGGGAAGTCGGCGTGCATCACGGCGATGCCGTAGGTGCCCTCGATCACGCGCAGCGCCTGGCGGACCTTCTCCTCCAGGGTCTCGGCCTGGGAGCGGGCGATGAGGTGGGTGAGGACCTCGGTGTCGGTCTCGGAGAGGAACTCGACGCCGTCGGCCTCCAGCTTCTTCCGCAGGTCGGAGGCGTTGTCGATGATGCCGTTGTGGACGATGGCGACCTTGTTGTCGGCCGACATGTGCGGGTGCGCGTTGACGTCGGAGGGGGCGCCGTGGGTGGCCCAGCGGGTGTGGGCGATGCCGGTGGTGCCCTTGAAGCGTGCGGGGACCTTGGCCTCCAGATCGCGGACCCGGCCCTTGGCCTTGACCATCTTCAGGCCGGCCGCCTTCGGCGTGGTGACCACGATGCCCGCCGAGTCGTAGCCGCGGTACTCCAGCCGCTGCAGACCTTCGAGCAGCAGCGGAGCGACGTCACGCCTGCCGATGTATCCGACGATTCCGCACATATATACGTATTCCTCAGCCGTAGACAATGCGGCGCAGCTGCCTGAGCGTGAGCTCCGGCGGCGCGACCGCCCGGTACTTCAGGTCCGCCTCGATCCGTTCGAAGATCGCCGTGTTGACCCAGCCCTGGGCCTGGAGCTCGCGGTGGCGGCGGCGGACGTACTCCTCGGTCGGCTCGTCGAAGTAGGCGAGCACGTCCTGGATCACCCGCAGCGCCTCGCCCCGGTTCAGGGGCGTGGAGCGCGTCAGGTGATCAGCGAGTTCGTCGTGCACCCGTTGATCCTGAAGTACGAGGAGTCGATTCGCAAGAATCCTGCCCGATATCGGGCAAGGGGCTGTTGAATCTCTCATGGACCGCTGTTTGCGAACTGTCCATACTCCGTCTTGCGCCGCGTCGATTGCCGGGAGCAACTTCTGAGCACATGGACACTCCACGCATGGGCGTACCGGAGAAGCTCGCCGAGAACATGAGCATGGCCGAGCAGCACGAGTATCTCCGCGCCAAGTTCTCGCGGCGCAACATGATCAGAGGCGGGGCCGTGACCCTCGGCGCCGTCGCGGGCGGTGCCTTCGTACCGGGCGCCGTCGCGCAGGCCGCGGCCCCGACCCGGTCCACCGCACCCCAGGCCGAGAAGGTCGACGGCGCTCTCGTCGCCCCCTTCGGCCGTCACCTCGCCTACGGCAACGACCCGCGCACGGAGATCACGGTCTCCTGGCAGGTCCCGACGGCCGTGAAGAAGCCGTTCATCCGTATCGGCGCCCACCCCTGGGACCTCTCGCGCAAGATCGAGGCCGAGGTGCGCACGCTGTACACCCCGGCGGGCGTCGGCGCGAGCGGCGACCACACCCAGTACTACCTGCACGCCAGGCTCACCCACCTGCGTCCCGGCAAGACGTACTACTACGGCGTCGGCCACGCGGGCTTCGACCCGGCCGCGCCCCACCTGCTGGGCACCCTCGGCACCTTCACCACCGCGCCCGACCGCGCCGAGCCGTTCACCTTCACCGCCTTCGGCGACGAGGGCGTCGGCTACCACGGCCTCGCCAACGACGCCCTGCTGCTCGGCCAGAACCCGGCCTTCCACCTGCACGCCGGCGACATCGCGTACGCGGACCCGGCCGGCGCGGGCAAGACCGAGGACACCGGCTTCGACTCGCGCATCTGGGACCAGTTCCTCGCCCAGACCGAGACGGTCGCCAAGCAGGTCCCGTGGATGCCGGCGTACGGCAACCACGACATGGAGGCCTGGTACTCGCCCAACGGCTACGGCGGCGAAGAGGCCCGCTGGAGCCTCCCGGACAACGGCCCGGACGCGAAGAACCTCCCGGGCGTGTACTCCTTCGTCTACGGCAACACGGCGGTCATCTCGCTGGACGCCAACGACATCTCGTTCGAGATCCCGGCCAACCTCGGCATCTCCGGCGGCACCCAGACCAAGTGGCTGGAGGGGCAGCTCAAGAAGTTCCGGGCCTCCAGGGACGTCGACTTCGTGGTCGTCTTCTTCCACCACTGCGCCTACTGCACCTCCACGGCGCACGCCTCGGAGGGGGGCGTGCGACAGGAGTGGGTGCCGCTGTTCGAGAAGTACACGGTGGACCTGGTGATCAACGGCCACAACCACCAGTACGAGCGCACGGACGTCATCAAGGGCAACAAGGTCACCAAGAAGCTGCCGATCGGCGGCACGGCGTACCCGGAGACCGACGGTGTCGTGTACGTGACGGCGGGCGCGGCCGGGCGCAGCCTGTACGCGTTCACGGCGGCGGAGTCGTACGAGGGCCACGAGAACGAGGTCGACTCGGTCGCCTCCTTCATCAACCTCAAGGACGGCAAGCAGAACGAGACGGTCGCCTGGTCGCGGGTGCGCTACCTCAACTACTCGTTCCTGCGCGTGGACGTCACCCCGGCGTCGAAGGGCCGTCTGACCACGCTGACGGTGCGCGGCATCGCCGAGACCGGTGCCGAGGTCGACCACTTCACGGTGGCCCGCCGGGCCAAGTAGGCCACCCCGTACACCCGCACTCCGGGGTGTACGCGCCGCAGGCGGTCCTCGCGCCGGCGCTCACATGCGCCTGAGGACCGCCTGCTTGGCCAGGGCGAACTCGTCGTCCGTCAGGACGCCGGACCTGTGGAGGTCGCCCAGTTCCCGCAGGCGCCGCAGCAGGGCGTCGTGGTCGGCCTCGGGGCCGGGATGCGGGACCGCCGCAGGTTCCGGCACCGGCGGCAGCCCGGGGGGAGCCGCCGGATGGTCGAGTCGCGCCTGCACCGCCGCCGCGACCAGCGCCATCAGCGGATCCTTCTTGAAGCCCCACAGCTCCACCGCGTGCGGGTCGTACTTCGGCGGAGCCTTCGTCCCGCCCCCGCGCACGGTGAAGCGGAGGCACCCGTTCTCCAGGCCGACCGCGGGGTGCCACTCGACGCCGGTGATGTCACGGAGCGCGAGGGAGCGGCTGCCGGCGGAGGCCTTCGCCTCCTCGGTCTTCCAGTTCCACTCCAGGCGCACCCGCTCCCCGTCGAAGCTCGCCGTACCGTCGCCCGCGGAGGCGGACAGCGGTACGGCGGGACCGGGGAGCAGATAGCCGTCGACCGGACCGGCCGGGACCTGGTCCAGGAGCAGCGCGTTGCGGACCTCGTCCACGAGGTACTCGGCGACGCCGTAGCGCTCGGACTCGACGGTCAGCTGATAGGGGTCGTTGGGCTCGGCGAGCCTGCCGCCGGTGGCCTGCAACAGCGGGTCTGCGCCGTCCCGCAGCCGGAGCCGCAACCGCCCGCTGCGCTTGCCCTGTTCGAAGGATATTCCGGCCAACGCCCCCAGCGGCACGGTGAGTTCACCCAGGGCCCGGCGCAGCACGCTCACGTTCCTGTCGCGCCCGGGAGTCAGTCGCAGCGCGTCGCCGTCGAAGATCCAGGTCCCGTCCTTCTGGATGATTTCCGCCATGAGGGGGATTGTTTCACCGGCTCTGCGGCAGAGTGGTCTATACCCATCGGAGCCCAGGGAAGCCAAGGGGCTCAGGACAGCTCGTGGGACCTGAAGGGAGCGCATGTGAGACAGCACAGAACGCCCCGCCTTCTCGGTACGCTGCTGCTCGTGGCGGCCGCAAGCATCTCCGTCGTCGGCGCGACAGCCTCCGCGTCCGGCCGAACAGCCGTACCGCTGGGCCGGGTCGTCCCGGCACCCGCCTCGGTCGACCCGGGCGGGTCACCGTACGGCATCACCCGGGACACCCGTATCCGTGTCGACGACTCGCGCGAGGTCCGCCGGGTCGGCGCCTACCTGGCCGGCGTCCTGCGGCCCTCCACCGGCTACCGACTGCCGGTCACCGACCGGGGCACCGGCGGCATCCGGCTGCGGCTCGGTGACCGGTCCCTGGGTGACGAGGGGTACCGGCTGGACAGCGGCCGAAGCGGCGTCACCATCACCGCCGGCAAACCGGCCGGCCTCTTCCACGGCGTGCAGACCCTGCGCCAGCTCCTCCCGGCCGCCGTCGAGAGCGACTCCGTGCGACCGGGCCCCTGGCTGGTCGCGGGCGGCACCATCGAGGACACCCCGCGCTACGGCTACCGCGGCGCGATGCTGGACGTCTCCCGGCACTTCTTCACCGTCGCCCAGGTCGAGCGGTACATCGACGAACTGGCCCTGTACAAGATCAACAAGCTGCATCTGCACCTGAGCGACGACCAGGGCTGGCGCATCGCCGTCGACTCCTGGCCGCGGCTCGCCGCGTACGGCGGCTCCACCCAGGTCGACGGCGGACCCGCGGGCTTCTACACCAAGGCCCAGTACCGGGAGATCGTGCGGTACGCCGCCGAGCGCTATCTGGACGTCGTCCCGGAGATCGACATGCCGGGGCACACCAACGCCGCGCTCGCCTCGTACGCCCGGCTGAACTGCGACGGGACCGCGCCACCGCTCTACACCGGCACCGACGTCGGCTTCAGCTCGCTGTGCGTGGGCAAGCCGGTGACCTACGACTTCGTGGACGACGTGATCCGGGAGCTGGCCGCGCTCACGCCCGGCCCGTACCTCCACATCGGCGGGGACGAGGCCCACTCCACCAGCCACGCCGACTACGTGACCTTCATGAACAAGGTGCAGCCCCTCGTCGCCAAGTACGGCAAGAAGGTGATGGGCTGGCACCAGCTGACCGGGGCCACCCCGGCCAAGGGCGCCCTCGCGCAGTACTGGGGGCTCGACGACACCGACGCCGCCGAGAAGGAACAGGTGGCGCAGGCCGCGCGGAACGGGACGGGTCTGGTGCTGTCGCCGGCCGACCGGATCTACCTCGACATGAAGTACACCGAGGACACCCCGCTCGGGCAGGACTGGGCGGGCCTGGTCGACGTGAAGCGCGCGTACGACTGGAACCCCGGCACCTACCTCCCCGGCGCGCCCGCGTCGTCGATCCGGGGCGTCGAGGCGCCGCTGTGGACGGAGACCCTCGTCACCGGGGCGGACATCGACTACATGGCCTTCCCGCGGCTGCCCGGGGTGGCCGAACTCGGCTGGTCGCCCGCCTCGACGCACGACTGGGACACCTACAAGGTGCGGCTCGCGGCCCAGGGGCCGCGCTGGGACGTACTGGGCATCGGCTACTACAGGGCGCCCCAGGTTCCCTGGCCCGGCGTCTGATCCCGGTGGGACGGAGGTGGGGCTCAAGGGGGACCGTCCCCTTGAGCCCCACCCGGCTCATCGGCCCGCGATCGGGTTCCTCAGCGTGCCGACCAGTTGCAGCGCCCCGGACGGATCGGCCAGGTCCACCATCTGCCGGTTGTCCCGCAGCTGGAGCCGGTTGAGGCAGGACAGCGCGAACTCGGGCGCGAACAGGTCGTACTGCGCGAACTTGTCGGCGAGTTCGGGCGTCGCCTCCTGGTACGCGCGCACCGACTCGGCGACCGTCCGCCAGAAGACGTCCTCGTCGAGGATGCCCTCGGCCGCGAGGTTCGCCGCCAGGAAGCGGAAGAAGCAGTCGAAGACGTCCGTGAAGATCGACAGGAGCTTCTTGTCCTCGGGGACCTCGACACGGATCCGTTCGACCGCGGGCGGCAGCACCGCCTGCGGGTCCATGACGGCGATCTCCTCCGCGATGTCCTTGTAGATCGCGCGCCGCACGACGCCGTCCTCGAGGACCAGGATGACGTTCTCGCCGTGCGGCATGTAGACGAGGTCGTAGGCGTAGAAGCTGTGCAGCAGCGGGGTGAGGTAGGCGTGCAGATAGCCGCGCAGCCACTCCACCGGCGTCAGTCCCGACCGCTCGACGAGCGCCCCCGCGAAGGAGGCGCCCTCGTGGTCGACATGGACCAGGGAGGCCATCGTCGCCAGGGTCTCGCCGTCCCGGAGCGAGGCCACGGGGCTCTCCCGCCACAGGGCGGCGAGCATCTTGCGGTACGGGGAGTAGCGGTCGGTGGCGGCCTCGTACTCCAGGTGCCGGTAACCGACGGCGGCCCGTTCGCGGATGATCGACAGGCCGGTGGACCTGAGCACCGGGTCGTTCTCGACGAGCTGGGCCAGCCAGTCGTTGATCGCCGGCGTCGCCTCCATGTAGGCGGCCGAGAGCCCCCGCATGAAGCCCATGTTGAGGACCGACAGAGCGGTCTTCACGTAGTGCTTCCCGGGGTTGGACGTGTTGAAGAAGGTCCGGATCGACTGCTGGGCCAGGTACTCGTCGTCCCCCTCGCCCAGGCACACCAGGTGACGCCGGGCGATCTCGGCCGCGAAGGTCACCGAGAGCTTGTTCCACCACTGCCAGGGGTGGACGGGGATCAGGAGGTAGTCCTCCGGGTCGAGCCCCTGGCCGGTGAGGGCGGCGGCGAACCGGGCCAGTGCCGGCTCGCCGAGTTCGGCGCGTACGAAGGACTCGTACGTGATGCCCACACCCGCGGTGAAGGCGGCCCGGGAGCGGTGCGCGGCCAGCCACACCAGCCGGACCGGGCTCGCGGTCTCGGGCGCGTAGGACAGGTACTCGTGGACTCCGAAGCCGAGCCGCCCGTTGTTGGCGACGAAGCAGGGGTGGCCCTCGGTCATGCCCGTCTCGATCGCCTGGAACCCCACCCCGACGAGCTCGGCGGAGGTGACCCGCGGTTTGGTGAGCTTGAAACAGGTGCCCGAGAGGGTGGAGGAGATCTCCTCCAGATAGACCGGCAGCACCTCGTCGCTCAGACCGAGCGACTTCTTCAGCTCGACGAAGAAGTCCAGTGCGGCGAGCGGGAGTTCGGTCTCGTCCCGGTGGCGGGTGACCGACTCGGCGTCGATCTGCCAGTGGTCGAGGGAGCGGACGGTCGCGGTGAACCCGTAGCGGGTCAGGCCGTCGTCGCTGTGGACGACGTACCGGCCGTCCCCGGCGGCCTCGGGGGTGATCAGCCGCTCGTGCGCGAACTCGGCGAGCGCCTTGCGGACGAGGAGGCGGTTGGCGCGCTCCCAGCGTTCGGGGGAGAGGTGGGACACGGCGTCGGACAGGGTCATACGGCTGCTCCTACCGCTGCCTCGAACCGCTCCCGGGTGCAGAAGCTCAGCAGCGCGCGCTTCTCCGGCTTCTGGATCTCCCGCTCGGCCACGAAGCCGACGGCCTCGTTGAGGGCGTGCACGGCCGTGTTGTTCACGTCGGGTTCGACGACGACGCGCCGGGTCGCCGGGTCGGCGAACAGCTCCCTCATCACCGTGGTGATCACGGCCCGGGTGAAACCGTGCACGGGCGTGTCGGTCGGCGCGACCAGGAAGTGCATGCCGACGTCGCCGGGTTCGGGCTCGTACAGGCCGACCAGCTCGACATGGCGCGGGTCGTACTTCTCCATCAGGAACGCGGGCTCGCCGTCGCACAGGCCGAGGTACGCGTGGTGGTGCTCGGCGGCCGCGATGGCCATGTACTCGCGCTCCACGTCGTGCAGTTTCGCGCCCTGCATCATCCAGAACGCGGACTTGGGGTGCGTCACCCAGCCGTGCAGCACCCCGGAGTCCTGGACCGGATCGAGCGGGCGGACGGTGAGGACACCTGTACCGGTGCGGCTCATGCGCTGAACTCCTGGAAAGCGATCGACTTCTCTACGGGGTAGTACTCGGTGCCGAGCAGCTCACGGATGATGGACGCGTTGCGGTAGGCGCCCATGCCCAGGTCGGGGCTGGTGATGCTGTGCGTGTGCACGCCGGCGTTCTGCAGGAAGACGCCGCGCCCGGTGGTGTCGACGGCGTAGTTGCGGGCCACGTCGAAGTTGCCGCGGCTGTCGTAGCGCAGCCGGTCACGGACCGGTGCCAGGAACGCGGGCTCGACGTACTTGTAGCCGGTGGCCAGGACGAGCCCTTCGGAGCGCAGCTCGTAGTCCTTGCCCTGCTCCTCCTGGCGCAGGCCGAGGGTGTAGCCGCCGTCCTCGTGACGCACGCTGTTCAGGGCCGAGTTGGTGAGCAGCCGGGTGGGGACGGGGCCGCCGAGGTTCTTCTGGTAGAGCAGGTCGAAGATCGCGTCGATCAGCTCTCCGTCGATGCCCTTGAACAGGCCCTTCTGTTCGGTCTGGAGGCGGTAGCGGGTCTGCTCGGGCAGCGCGTGGAAGTAGTCGATGTACTCCGGGGAGGTCATCTCCAGCGTGAGCTTGGTGTACTCGAGCGGGAAGAAGCGCGGGGAGCGGGTGACCCAGTTCAGCCGGTAGCCGTGGACGTCGATCTCGCTGAGCAGGTCGTAGTAGATCTCGGCGGCGGACTGCCCGCTGCCGACCAGCGTGATCGACTCCTTGGCCTGAAGCTCCTTCTTGTGCCCCAGGTAGCGGGAGTTGTGGATGAAGTCGCCGCCGAGGTCCGCGCAGGCCTCGGGGAGGTACGGCGGGGTGCCCGTGCCGAGGACCAGGTGCCGGGCGCGGTAGGTGTCACCGGCCTCGGTCCGTACGGCGTAGACCCCGGCGGCGTCCTCGTACGTCACCTCGGCGACCGTGGTGGAGAAGCGGACGCTGGTGAGTTTCGACGCGGCCCAGCGGCAGTAGTCGTCGTACTCGACCCGCAGCGGGTAGAAGTTCTCGCGGATGTAGAACGCGTACAGACGGCCGGATTCCTTCAGGTAGTTGAGGAAGGAGTACGGGGAGGTCGGATCGGCGAGGGTCACCAGGTCCGACATGAACGGGGTCTGAAGGTGCGCGCCCTCCAGGAACATCCCGGAGTGCCACTCGAAGTCCGGCTTGGACTCCAGGAAGACGCCGTCCAGTTCGGCGATCGGCTCGGTCAGGCAGGCGAGACCGAGGTTGAAGGGGCCGAGACCGATCCCTACGAAGTCGTATGTCTTTCCGGTGCCTTCGACGGATTCAGGAAGCGCGGTCAAGGGACTCTCCCAGGTACTGCTCGGCGTGGCCGGCGATCAGGTCGAGGACGGCGGCGATGTCGTCGGCCGTCGTCTCGGGATTGAGCAGGGTGAACTTCAGGTAGTGGCGTCCGCCGACCTTGGTGCCCGCCACGACGGCGTCACCGGAGGCGAACAGGGCCTTGCGGGCGTAGAGGTTGGCGCGGTCGATCTCGGCCGGGTCGGTGACGGCGGCCGGGATGAACCGGAAGACCAGGGTGGAGAGCGAGGGCTCGACCACCACGTCGTAGCGCGGGTCGCCGGCCAGCAGCCGCCAGCCCTCCTGCGCAAGGTCGCAGACCTCGTCGAAGAGCTCGCCGATGCCGTCGGCGCCCATCACGCGCAGCGTCATCCACAGCTTGAGCGCGTCGAAGCGGCGGGTGGTCTGAAGGGACTTGTCGACCTGGTTGGGGATGCGCTCCTCGACCATGCGGCGCGGGTTCAGATACTCCGCGTGGTAGGTGGCGTGGCGCAGGGTCGCGGCGTCGCGCACCAGCACGGCGGACGAACTCACCGGCTGGAAGAAGGACTTGTGGTAGTCGACGGTGACGGAGTCGGCGCGCTCGATGCCGTCGATGCGGTCGCGGTTCTTCAGCGAGGTGAGCAGTCCGCAGCCGTAGGCGGCGTCGACGTGCATCCAGGCCCCGTACCGGGCGCACAGTTCGCCGATCTCGGGGAGCGGGTCGATGGAGCCGAAGTCGGTGGTGCCCGCGGTCGCGACGACCGCCATCGGGACCAGGCCCTCGTTCCGGCAGCGCTCCAGTTCGCGGGCGAGCGCGAGCGTCTGCATGCGCTTGTCGTGGTCGACGGGGACCGACACGACGGCGTCGGCACCCAGGCCGAGGAGTTTCGCCGACTTCTTGACGCTGAAGTGGCTGACCTCGGAGGCGAACACGCGCAGTCGGGCGAGGTCGTCGGTCTTGGCCTCCTCGCGGGCCAGCAGCAGCGCCTGAAGGTTGGACTGGCTGCCGCCGCTGGTGAACACGCCGTCGGCGGCGGGGCCGAAGCCGATGCGTTCGTTGGTCCAGTCGACGAGCCTGCGCTCGATGAGGGTGCCGCCGGCCGACTGGTCCCAGGTGTCCAGGGAGGAGTTGACGGCGGACAGTACGGCCTCGCCGACCACGGCCGGTATGACGACCGGGCAGTTGAGGTGCGCGAGGTAGCGCGGGTGGTGGAAGTAGATGGCGTCCCGGAGGTAGACCTCCTCCAGTTCGTCGAGGACCGCGCCGGTGTCGTGCAGCGGGCGGTCCAGGTCGATCCGTTCGATGCGGGGCGCGAGGGCGTCGACCGAGACGCCTGTGAACGGCCGGTCGGTGGTGGCGAGTTTGGCCGCCACCCGCTCTATTCCTTCGGTCACGGAGCGGCGATACCGCTCCGCGGTCGTGTCGTTGAGCAGGTGCGAGCGCATGTGGGGGTCCTCCGTGCGGGGAAGAGGGAGCGTCCGGGCGGGGTGGCGGAAGGGGACGGCTCGGGCGAGGAGACGCGAGGGCGGGAGACGAGAAGGGACGAGGCCGCCTCGTTCAACTAAGGTTAGCCTAACCTAAGTTGGTTCTGCGACCCCGTCCCTCGGGTTCCGGAAGTGACGTACGCCTCTGTTTGGCGCCGCCAGTTCTCCGCTACTCCTCCTCGCGCAGCTGCTCCTCCGTCAGCCCGCGCCGCCAGTAGCCCACGAACGTGACGCGCCTGCGGTCGATCCCGCGCTCGCGCACGAGGTGGCGGCGCATCTCCTTGACGCACCCGGACTCGCCCGCGATCCAGGCGTACGGCCGCTCGGCGGACGGCATCCGGGCCGCCCGTACGGCGTCGGCGGCCATGGGGGAGCCGCTGTCGCGCACGAGCCAGGTGATCTCCGCGTCGGCCGCCACGGGCAGGTCCTGGACGTCCTCGCGGTGCTGGACCTCCAGCCAGGCCCGGACCCGGGTGCCGGCCGGCAGCGACTCCAGGATGGCGGAGGCGGCGGGCAGGGCGGTCTCGTCCGCCCACAGCACGATCAGGTCGGTGTCGGCGGGCGGCCGGAAGCGGATCGCCCGGTTGTCCTCGACCGCCGGGCCGAGCAGGACGACACGGTCACCCGCGGCCGCGCGCGAGGCCCACCGGGACGCCGGGCCGGCGGGGGCCTCGGCGCCCGGTTCCACTCCGTGCAGCACGAAGTCGATGTCGATCCCGGTCGTGCGGCCCCGGGCGTCGCGGCGCAGTGCCCGCAGGGTGTACGAGCGCATCACCGCCCGTACGTCCTCGGGGAGTTCGCGCCAGCCCTGCCACCAGCCGTCGCCCAGTTCGAAGGGGACGGCGGGGTCGGTCTGGCCGGGGTGCGGCAGGAACAGCGAGAGGCTCTGGTCCCGGCCGTCGGAGGCGAAGGCGTCCAGGTCGGAGCCCGCGAAGGAGACCCGGACCAGCGACGGGCCGAGCCGCCTCGTCCGTACGACCTGGAGGGAGAAGAAACGGAACGGGGCGGCAACGGCCGTCGTCATCAGTGCTCCTGAGTGGTGGTCAGGGAGTCGCGGTGGGGTGTCAGGCGACCTTCTTGGCCTTCTCGATGGCCTCGGCGAGGTTGTCGAGCAGGGGGGTGCACTTGTCGTACGAGATGATCGGCTCGGGGGAGCGGGCGATGACCTGGCCGGCCTTGACGGCGGGCAGCTTCTTCCAGGTGGCCTCGGTGATGTCGGCCGGCTGGATGGTCGAGCTGCGGTCGTCCATGATGATGACGTCGGCCGGGTACTTGTCGACGTTCTCCCAGCTCAGGTTCTCGAACCAGCCGCCGCTGGCCTTGAGGGCCTTGGCGGAGGGCTCGACGATGTTCACGCCGAGCGCCTTGAAGTACTCCAGGTCGATGGAGAGGTTCGAGCCGGAGACGTAGAAGATGTCCTGGCTCGCGGAACCGGCCAGGACCTTGATCTCCGGGCGGGCCTTGGCGGCCTTGCGCAGGCGCTCGGCGGCCGTCTCGAACTTCTTCTTCGCCTCGGCGATCCGGGCGGACTTCACGTCCGCGCCGAGCGACTCGGCCAGCGCGTACATGCGCTCCAGGGACTGCGGCATCTGGCGGTCGTAGACGGAGACGCCGACGCTCGGCGCGAGCTTGAGGATCTTGTCCTTGGACTCCTCGGGGACGTACCAGAGGGTGCCCGCGGCGTCGAACATCGTGGAGATCAGCACGTCGGGCGCGAGGGCCGCGTACTTCTCGATGTTGAACTGGCCCCACTCGTTGCCGAGCACGGTCAGCTTGGTGACGTCCATGTCGCCGGCCTGGACATCGGCCTTGCCGTCCTTGGTCGTGGTCGGGCCGAAGACGCCCTTGACCTCGATGCCGTAGTCGTGGAGCGCCGCGGCGACACCGGTGAAGGCCACGATGTTCGCCGGCGACTTGTCGAGCTTCACGGTGGTGCCGCGGTCGTCCTTGAACGTCCAGGGGCCGGACTTGGACCGGGCGGCCGCCTTCGTCGAGTCCGAGCCACCGCTTTTCGCGTCGTCGTCGCCACAGGCGGCGAGGACGGCACCGAGGCCGAGGGCGCCGCCGGCGGCGAGGATGCCGCGGCGGGAGAGGTGGGTGGCACGGGCGTTGGACATGAGAGTGGCTGCTTTCGGCACGGGGCGGAGCGCCCGCCGGACAAGTTCAAAGGTAGGTTAGCCTAACCTCAGTTCATGTTCCAGGGTCGGGGTGCCGCCCACGCGCCGGTGCTGCCCGCCAGGTCTGTACGGCGGCCCGGGAAGCACGCGCGTCGGGTGTGGTCGTGAGGACGGTGTCCGGTGGCACGGAACAGCCCCCCGACCAGGACGCGTCCAGGTGGGGGGGGGGGTGAGGGGGGCGGGGGAGTGGGGTGGTCGCGCACCCCCGCAGCCCCAACTCCCGTGCGATCAGCATCCGCTGCACCTCGCTCGTGCCCTCGCCGATCTCCAGGATCTTGGAGTCGCGCCACATGCGGGCCACCGGGTACTCGTTCATGAAGCCGTAGCCGCCGTGGATCTGGGTGGCGTCGCGGGCGTTGTCGACGGCGATCGTGGAGGAGTAGAGCTTGGCGATCGCCGCCTCCTTCTTGAAGGGCTCACCCGCGACCAGCCGGGAGGCGGCGTCGCGCCAGCCGACGCGGGCCATGTGGGCCTTCGTCTCCATGTCCGCGATCTTGAACTGGATGGCCTGGTAGGCGCCGATGTTCCGGCCGAACGCGTGCCGCTCCTTGGCGTACTTCACGGACTCGTCCACGCAGCCCTGGGCCAGTCCCGTCGCCAGGGCCGAGATGGCGACGCGGCCCTCGTCCAGGATGCGCAGGAACTGCGCGTACCCGCGGCCCTCCTCGCCCAGCAGGTTCGCGGCCGGGACGCGGACGTCGGCGAAGGACAGCTCACGGGTGTCCGAGGCGTTCCAGCCGACCTTCGAGTAGGGCGCGGCGACCGTGAAGCCGGGGGTGCCGGAGGGGACGATGATCGCGGAGATCAGCGGCTTGCCGTCGGGCTTGCGGCCGGTGACCGCCGTGACCGTCACCAGGCCCGTGATGTCCGTGCCCGAGTTGGTGATGAAGCACTTGCTGCCGTTGATCACCCACTCGTCCGTGTCCGGGTCGAGCCGGGCCGTCGTCCGGGTCGCGCCCGCGTCCGAGCCGCCGTCCGGCTCGGTCAGGCCGAAGGCGCCCAGGATCTCGCCGGAGCACAGGCGGGGGAGCCACTCGGCCTTCTGCGCGTCGGTGCCGAAGAGGTGGATGGGCATCGCGCCGAGCGAGACGCCGGCCTCCAGGGTGATGGCCACCGAGGAGTCCACGCGCGCGAGTTCCTCCAGGGCGATGCCGAGGGCGAGGTAGTCGCCGCCCATGCCGCCGTACTCCTCGGGGAAGGGCAGGCCGAACAGGCCCATGCGGCCCATCTCCCGCACGATCTCGTACGGGAACTCGTGCCGCTCGTAGAAGTCGCCGATCTTCGGGGCCACGACGTCGTGCGCGAACTCCTCGACCGTACGGCGCAGTTCCTCGAGTTCGGGGGAGAGGCGGTGGTCCAGGGACATGGGATTCACTCCTGGTGGGAGAGGGCTTTGACGGTGCGGGACGGGCTGGGTCGGCCCAGTTGTCCGGCCATCCACACGCTGGTGGCGGTGAGGCGGCCGAGGTCGACCCCGGTGTCGACACCGAGGCCCTGGAGCATCCATACGAGATCTTCGGTGGCGAGGTTGCCGGTCGCGGACTTCGCGTACGGACAGCCGCCGAGGCCGCCCGCGGACGCGTCGACGGTCGTCACCCCGTGCTGCAGGCTCGCCAGGGTGTTGGCGAGCGCCTGGCCGTAGGTGTCGTGGAAGTGGACACCGAGCACGCTGGTGGGGACGCCCTCCTCGTTGAGCTCGGCCAGCAGGTTCTGGACGTGGCCCGGCGTCGCCACGCCGATCGTGTCGCCCAGGCTGAGCTCGTCGCAGCCCATGTCCAGCAGGGCCCTGCACACGCGCACGACCTGGTGGACGGGGACAGCGCCCTCCCAGGGATCGCCGAAGCACATCGAGACATAGCCGCGGACGTGCGCCCTCTCCGCCTTGGCCCGGGACACCACCGGCTCGAACATGGCCAGCGACTCGTCCACGGTCCGGTTGAGGTTGGCCTTCGCGAAGGACTCCGTCGCACTGGCGAAGACGGCGACATGGCGGGCGCCGAGGGCGAGGGCGCGGTCGAGACCGCGTTCGTTCGGTACCAGGACCGGCAGGCGCACCCCCGGCCCGTCGCCGTCGCCGCCGAGGTCGCTCACCAAGGGGAACAACTGCTCGGAGTCGGCCAGTTGGGGCACCCACTTGGGGTGGACGAAGCTGGTGGCCTCGATGGTGGTCAGGCCGGCGTCGGCGAGGCGCCGGATGAACTCGGCCTTGACCTCGGTCGGTACGGTCGCCTTCTCGTTCTGCAGCCCGTCGCGCGCGCCGACCTCGTGGATCCGCACCCGCGCGGGCAGGCCCTGGGCCGGTACGACCATCGGGAGGCCGAGTTCCGGGGTGCTCATGTCGTCTCCTCGTACGGGGTGATCACGGCCAGGATCTGGTCCATGGCGACCGTCGTGCCCGGGGTGACGTCCAGTTCGCTGACGGTTCCCGCGTGCGGGGCGGAGATGACGTGTTCCATCTTCATCGCCTCGACCACCAGCAGGCTCTGGCCCGCGGTCACCTCGTCCCCGACGGCGACCTTGACGACGGTCACCGTGCCGGGCATGGGCGCGGTCAGCGAGTCGGCGCCGGCGTGCGCCGCACCGGTCAGGGACGCGGCCACCGGGTCGTGGTCGCGCACGTGCCAGGCGTCGCCGTCGCGGCCGAGCCAGTCGCCGGCCCGGTGGAAGGTGTGGCGCACGCCGTCGAGGGTCACGGAGACCTGGTCGGCGGTGACCGTGTGGGTGCCGCGCGGGACGTGGTCCACGGGGTCGTGCACCCGCAGGTGGAAGCCCACGGGCGCGGGAGTGCCGCCCAGCCGCCAGCCGCTCGGCACCGAGAAGGGGTCGCTCCAGCCCTCGCCTCGGGGCCTCAGCGCGTCGAGCCGTACGGCCGCCGCCGCCTCGTACACCTCTTCCGGTACGTCACCGGGGACCAGTCCGTCCGCCTCGCGCTCCACCAGCCCGGTGTCCAGCTCGCCCGCCACGACCGCCGGATGGGCCAGCAGCCGGCGCAGGAACCCCGCGTTGGTCTGGACGCCGAGCGTGACCGTCTCCGCGAGGGCGGCGCGCAGCTTGCGCAGCGCGGTCGCGCGGTCCGGGCCGTACGCGATGACCTTGGACAGCATCGGGTCGTACAGGCTGCCGACCTCCGTGCCCTCGCTCAGCCCTGAGTCGGTGCGCACCCCGTCTCCCTGCGGCTCGCGCAGGGAGAGCACCGTGCCGCCGGACGGGAGGAAGCCGCGGGAGGGGTCCTCCGCGCAGACGCGCGCCTCGACGGCGTGTCCGGTGAGGGTGATGTCCTTCTGCTCGTAGGGCAGCGGTTCGCCCGCGGCCACCCGCAGCTGCCACTCCACGAGGTCGAGTCCCGTGACCAGTTCGGTGACCGGGTGCTCCACCTGGAGGCGGGTGTTCATCTCCATGAAGTAGTACGAGGACGGGTCGGAGCCGGGGACGATGAACTCCACGGTGCCCGCGCCCTGGTACCCGCAGGAGCGGGCCGCCTGGACCGCCGCCTCGCCCATGGAGGCCCGGGTCCCGGCGTCGAGGAACACGCTGGGCGCCTCCTCGATGATCTTCTGGTGGCGGCGCTGGAGGGAGCACTCGCGCTCGCCCAGGTGCACCACGTTGCCGTGGCCGTCCGCCAGGACCTGGATCTCGATGTGACGGGGGCGGTCGACCCAGCGCTCCACGAGGAGGGTGTCGTCGCCGAAGGAGGCGCGGGCCTCGCGCCGGGCGGCGGCGATCTCGTCGGCCAGGGCCGCGGCGTCCCGCACCAGCCGCATGCCCTTGCCGCCGCCGCCCGCGCTGGGCTTCAGGAGGACCGGCATGCCGATCTCGCGTGCCGCCTCGGCCAGCAGGGCGTCGGTGAGACCGGTGCCGGACGAGCCGGGGACGACCGGGACGCCCGCCGCCCGCACCGTCTCCTTGGCGCGGATCTTGTCGCCCATGAGCGCGATCGCGTCGGCGGGCGGACCGATGAAGACGAGGCCGGCCTCGGCGCAGGCGCGCGCGAACGCGGCGTTCTCCGCGAGGAAGCCGTACCCCGGGTGCACGGCTCGGGCCCCGGTCCGCGCCGCCGCCTCCAGCAGGGCGGGGACCGACAGATAGCTCTCGGCGGCCGGCGCCGGGCCGATCCGAACCGCCGTGTCCGCCTCGCGCACGTGCCGGGCGTCGGCGTCCGCGTCGGAGAAGACGGCGACCGAGCGGACGCCCAGGGACCGCAGGGTGCGGATGACCCGGACGGCGATCTCGCCGCGGTTGGCCACAAGAACGGTGTCGAACATGGTCAGAGGTCCCTCACATCCGGAAGACGCCGAACTGGGGGTCCCCCAGGGGCGCGTTGGCGCACGCGGTCAGGGCGAGGCCCAGCACCTGCCGGGTCTCCAGCGGGTCGATCACGCCGTCGTCCCAGAGGCGGGCCGTCGCGTAGTAGGCGCTGCCCTGCTGTTCGTACTGGGCGCGGATCGGAGCCTTGAAGGCGTCCTCGTCCTCGGCGGGCCACGACTCCCCGCGCGCCTCCAGCTGGTCGCGCTTGACGGTCGCGAGGACGGACGCGGCCTGCTCGCCGCCCATCACGGAGATCTTGGCGCCGGGCCACATCCACAGGAAGCGCGGCGAGTACGCCCGGCCGCACATCGAGTAGTTGCCCGCGCCGTACGAGCCGCCGATCACGACGGTCAGCTTCGGCACGCGGGTGCAGGCCACCGCGGTCACCATCTTGGCGCCGTGCTTGGCGATGCCCCCCGCCTCGTACTGGCGCCCGACCATGAAGCCGGAGATGTTCTGCAGGAACACCAGCGGGATGCCGCGCTGGTCGCACAGCTCGATGAAGTGGGCGCCCTTCTGGGCGGACTCCGAGAACAGGATGCCGTTGTTGGCGACGATGCCGACCGGGTGCCCCTGGATGCGGGCGAAACCGGTGACCAGCGTCTGCCCGAACTCCGCCTTGAACTCGGCGAACCGCGAACCGTCGACCACGCGCGCGATGACCTCGCGCACGTCGTAGGGGGTGCGGGAGTCGACCGGCACGGCGCCGTAGATGCCGTACGGGTCCACCTTGGGCTCCGTGGCGGGTGCGACCTCCCAGGGCAGCGCCCCGCGCGCGGGGAGGGTGGCCGCGATGTTCCGGACGATCCGCAGCGCGTGCGCGTCGTCCTCCGCGAGGTGGTCCGTGACGCCCGACACGCGTGCGTGGACCTCGCCGCCGCCCAGCTCCTCGGCCGTGACGACCTCACCGGTGGCGGCCTTCACCAGGGGCGGGCCGCCCAGGAAGATCGTGCCCTGATTGCGCACGATCACGGCCTCGTCGCTCATCGCCGGGACGTACGCGCCGCCGGCCGTGCACGAGCCGAGGACGGCGGCGATCTGCGGGATTCCCGCTCCCGACATCCGCGCCTGGTTGTAGAAGATCCGCCCGAAGTGCTCGCGGTCGGGGAACACCTCGTCCTGCATGGGCAGGAAGGCTCCGCCGGAGTCGACGAGATAGACGCAGGGGAGGCGGTTCTCCAGCGCCACCTCCTGGGCCCGCAGGTGCTTCTTCACGGTCATCGGGTAATACGTGCCGCCCTTGACCGTGGCGTCGTTGGCGACGATCACGCACTCGCGGCCGCTGACCCGGCCGATGCCGGCGATCACGCCGGCCGCGGGCGCCTGGCCCTCGTACATCCCGTGCGCCGCCAGGGGGGCCAGCTCCAGGAACGGTGATCCCGGGTCCAGGAGCTGGTCCACCCGCTCGCGCGGCAGCAGCTTGCCGCGCGCGGTGTGGCGCTGCCGGGCCCGCTCGCCGCCGCCGAGCCGCGCCTCGGCGAGCTTGGCGCGCAGCTCCTCCCCGAGGGCGTGATGAGCCGCCTCGTTGGCCCGCCAGGCCTCCGACGCGGGATCGGCCGCGCTCGTCAGCTCCGGTGCTTCTTGCATGTCCTGCGGTCCCCTCGCCCAGTGGTCCACCAGTTAATGAGCGTTAACGCATGTCGTCCAGGTTAACGACCGCTAACCTCCCTGTCTAGAATTGCTTCCATGGCCACGAGAACCGACGCCCCCACCCGACGCGAGCAGATCCTCAAGGAGGCCGCCCGGCTCTTCGCCGAGCGCGGATTCCACGGCGTCGGCGTGGACGAGATAGGGGCGGCCGTCGGGATCAGCGGACCCGGTCTGTACCGGCACTTCCCGGGCAAGGACGCGATGCTCGCCGAGCTGCTGGTGGGGATCAGCGGACAGTTGCTCACCGGGGGGAAGCGGCGGGTCGCGGAGGCCGGCGGCGGCCCGGAGGCGCTGCTCGACTCGCTCATCGAGGGGCACATCGACTTCGCTCTCGACGACCGGCCCCTGATCACCCTGCACGACCGTGAACTGGACCGCCTGCGGGACAGTGACCGCAAGCTGGTGCGGCAGCTCCAGCGGCAGTACGTCGAGCTGTGGGTGGAGGTCGTGCGCGAGGTGTATCCGGCCCTCACCGAACCCACCACCCGCTCGGCGGTGCACTCGGTCTTCGGGCTGCTGAACTCCACGCCCCACCTGGGACGGCCGGGCGCGTTGCCGGGGCGCGGGGTGACGGCGGCCCTGCTGCACCGGATGGCGCGGGGCGCCTTCGCGGCGGCCGGGGACGCCGTTCTCTGACGCGGATCAATTGCGAGCGGCGGCTCTGTCCCCCGCGTCATGATGGCGGTCATGAACGGACACACGGCCATGGACGGCCCCGCTTCCGACTGGGTGACCCTCTTCTGCTTCGAGAACGTCCCCGGCTGCCCGCGGCCGGGGCGGCTGGTGGCGGATTGACTGCGTGACCGGGGCATCGACTGGGACCCCTTCGCCGCGCGCGATGTCAGGATCGACCTCATGTGCGGGGTCCGGTCGGACGGCCACTGGCACGGCACCGTCGCCGTGTGCGTGCGCGCCGACACCCTGCGCCGACTCGGCCTCCATCCCGATCAGCCGACTTCGGCACCGGCCGACCCGCTGCCGCCCAAGTGGTGGGGTCCATGGGCGCGTTGATCCCCGATGAGCGATCCGCGCCCCGTGATCTGTTTCCCGCGATCCGCGATCCGCGATCCGTGATCCGCGATCCGTGACCCGTGATGAGCGGCCCGCGACCCGTGCTCGGATCTTCCGGTCGCGGGCCGACCCGGGCGGGCGCCCCGCGGCGCGTTCCCGCCCGCCCGGCCGGGCTGGAGCGGGCGTGACGAGCGTCATGGGGGAGGGCGGCCGATGGCTCTGGACGGTCGTCGTGACCGACGGGTAACCTGAGTGCTGAGCAAGCGCTTAGCCAAGGGTCGCGGTCATTCATTGAGCCACCCCGACGGCGAGCAGCCACATCCGCGAGAGCGGCGCCGGTTCAGGCGCAGAGAGGGGCCGACGGTGCGCCGTACGGTGTTCAACGAGGACCACGAGGCGTTCCGGGAGACCCTGCGGGCCTTCATCGAGGCCGAGGTCGTTCCCGTCTACGACGAGTGGTTCGCCGCGGGCCAGGCGCCGCGCGACTTCTACCACAAGCTCGCCGAGCTCGGCATCTTCGGCATCCGTGTCGACGAGGAGTTCGGCGGCGCCGGCATCGACTCGTACAAGTTCGAGGCCGTGATGTACGAGGAGACCTCCCGCGCGGGCGTCCAGTTCGGCGGCTCCGGCGTGCACGTGCTGCTCGGCCTGCCGTACATCAAGATGCTCGCCACCGACGAGCAGAAGAAGCGGTTCCTGCCGAAGTTCGTCACCGGCGAGGAGATGTGGGCCCTCGCGATGACCGAGCCGGGCACCGGCTCCGACCTCGCGGGCATGAAGACCACCGCCAAGCTCTCCGAGGACGGCACGCACTACGTCCTCAACGGCTCCAAGACCTTCATCACCGGCGGCGTCCACGCCGACCGCGTGATCGTCTGCGCCCGGACCTCCGCGCCCACCGCCGAGGACCGCCGCTTCGGCATCTCCCTCTTCGCCGTCGACACCAAGTCCGAGGGCTACTCCATCGGCCGCAAGCTCGACAAGCTCGGCCTGAAGACCTCCGACACCGCCGAGCTCGCGTTCGTCGACGTCAAGGTGCCCGTCGAGGACCTCCTCGGCGAGGAGAACAAGGGCTTCTACTACCTCGGCCACAACCTCGCCTCCGAGCGCTGGGGCATCGCGTTCGGCGCGTACGCCCAGGCCAAGGCGGCCGTCCGGTTCGCCAAGGAGTACGTCCAGGAGCGCACCGTCTTCGGCAAGCCCGTCGCGTCCTTCCAGAACACGAAGTTCGAGCTGGCCGCCTGCCAGGCCGAGGTGGACGCGGCCGAGGCCGTAGCCGACCGCGCCCTGGAGGCCCTCGACAAGGGCGAGCTGACGCCGGCCGAGGCCGCCAGCGCCAAGCTGTTCTGCACCGAGGTCGCGCACCGCGTCATCGACCGCTGCCTCCAGCTGCACGGCGGCTACGGCTTCATGAATGAGTACCCGATAGCCCGCCTGTACGCGGACAACCGCGTCAACCGTATCTACGGCGGCACCAGCGAGATCATGAAGTCGATCATCGCCAAGGACATGGGCCTGTAGGCCCGCGAAGGAACACCGGAAACAACTGCGCGGTACAACTGACACCATGAGTCAGGCACTGCAGTCCCTGCTCGATCTGCTCGACCTGGAGCGGATCGAGCAGGACATCTTCCGCGGCCAGTCCCGCTCCGCCGTCGTCCCCCGGGTCTTCGGCGGGCAGGTCGCCGCACAGGCGCTGGTCGCGGCGGGCCGCACGGTCCCCGACGACCGGTTCGCCCACTCCCTGCACGCCTACTTCCTGCGTGCGGGGGACCCCGGCGCGCCCATCGTGTACTCGGTGGACCGCATCCGCGACGGCCGCTCCTTCACCACCCGCCGGGTGGTCGCCGTCCAGCACGGGCAGCCGATCTTCCACCTCTCCGCGTCCTTCCAGGCGCACGAGGAGGGCATGGAGCACCAGGCCCCGATGCCGCCCGCGCCCGACCCCGAGACGCTGCCCACGGCCGCCGAGCTGCTGCCGCGGTACGCCGACGTCCTGGGCGACCCCGTCGTCGTGGAGCGCCTCCTGGAGGCGCGCGAGTCCGTCGACCTGCGCTATGTGGACCCGCCGCCCTACGGCACCGTGGGCGAGCCCCGTGAACCGCACTCCCAGGTGTGGTTCCGCACCAACGGCAAACTCGACGGCGCCGTCGACGAACCGCTGCTGCACGTCGTCCTCGCCACGTACGTCTCCGACATGACGCTCCTCGACTCCATCCTGCTCGCGCACGGGCGCGGCGGGTGGGTGACCGGCGATGTCGTCGGGGCCTCGCTGGACCACGCGATGTGGTTCCACCGGCCCTTCCGCGCCGACGAATGGCTGCTCTACGACCAGGAGTCCCCCTCGGCGTCCGGGGGCCGCGGTCTCGGCCAGGCCCGCATCTACACCCAGGACGGCCGGCTGGCCATCTCGGTGATCCAGGAGGGCGTGGTCCGGATCCCCCGCGAGTCGTCCTGATCTCCGGGTAGGACTGGGGCATGACAGAAGCTGCACAGGACGACGGCGGCGCGGGCGAGAGCACGGTCACGGTGATCGTCGCCGCCCTCGCCAATCTCGGGATCGCGGTGGCCAAGGCGGTCGCGGGCGTCATCAGCGGATCGAGCGCGATGCTGTCCGAGGCCGCGCACTCGGTGGCCGACACGGTCACCGAGGTGCTGCTGCTCACCGCGCTCAAGCGCAGCGAGAAACCGGCCGACGAGGAACACCCCCTCGGATACGGGCCCGAACGCTACATCTGGGCGATGCTCGCGGCGGTCGCGACCTTCGTCGGCGGCGCGGTGTTCTCGGTCTACGACGGGGTGCACACCCTCGTCGCGGGCGAGGAACTGGGCGACCCCCTCGTCTCCTACATCGTGCTCGCGGTCGCCTTCCTGCTGGAGGGCTACTCCCTGCGCACCGGCGTACGGCAGGCGCGCGGTGAGGCGGCGCGGATCGGGGCGCCGTTCAAGCGCTACCTCCGCCACACCCCGGACACCGCCGTGAAGGCCGTGGTCCTGGAGGACTCGGCCGCGCTGATCGGTCTCGTGCTCGCCGCGGGCGGTCTGCTCGGCGGGCAGCTCACCGGCTCCGGCGTCTGGGACGCCGTGGCGTCCCTCTGCATCGGCCTCCTGCTGCTGTACGTCGCCTGGGTCCTCGGCCGTTCCAACGCGGAGCTGCTCATCGGACGCCCGCTGCCGAAGGCCGTCCGGGACGGGATCCGCGCCGAACTGCTCGCCGTGGAGCACGTGGAGGCCGTACTGGAGCTGACGACCCTGGTCCAGGGACCGCGCGAGGCGCTCGTCGCGGCCAAGGTCGACTTCCGCGACGTGTCGACCGCCGCCCAGATCGAATGGGCCTGCGAGCAGGCCGAACAGCGACTGCGGGAGGCGTTCCCGGCGGTGAGCCGGGTGTACCTGGACCCGACCCCGGGCCACGCCCAGCGCAGGGCCGAGGGGCTGAACCCCTGGCCCTGAGGGCTGTCCCCACGGGCGGGTCCCCACCCCGGCCGGGCACGGGTCCGTCCCCGTTCCCGTTCCCGGCCAAGGGCGTCCGGGTTTCTCGCGCGGCGGTCAGGCCTTGCGCAGGACCCGGATGCGCTGCTGCGCCCTGCTCACGGCACGCTCCACCTCCCCACGGGCGTGCTCCTGCCGCATCGCGCGCTCCAGATGGGCGTCCAGCTCCGACTGCGGCACCCGTGCCGCGCCGGTGAGCGGGGGCAGGTCCGTGGCGAGGTAGTCCTCCAAGTGCTCGGCGACGTCGTCCAGTTCGGCGCGGATCACCTCCAGCTGACCGGCACAGGCCCCGATGAGGTGGCGCAGTCTCCGCAGCGGGGCGAGGTCCGCGGCCCGGCAGGGCTTCCGGGCGAGCTCGCAGAGCTTCTCCAGGGTCTCCTTGAGGTAGTGGTCGGCGTCGTCGAGGTCCTTGGCGTCGTCGTCGGTGGCGCGGGCCTTCGTCGTCCAGGCGAACACCTGCCGGCCGTGGCGGAGCCCGAGGACGGCGAGGGTGGCCATGGCCGCGCCGGACAGGGCGGCCACCACCGGTGAGCCGGCGCCGGTGCCGGCCGCCAGGGTGGTCGGGCTGAGGGTCATCGTGGTCCGATTCCGTTCGTGGGAGCGCGTGTGGGCCCGCACAGGGCCCGCACGGCGCGGGAGTTCGTTCGTGCGGGGCCGGCCGTCGTGGCCGCGGGGGTGGGGTGGTGGGGACGGGACGGCGGCCGGGCGATGTCGCCGAAGTCCCGCCTTCCGCCCGGGAAGCGGGTCCCGGGGCGCCCGGTGCGGTGAGCGGGCGTGCCGGGCGTCGCGAGGCGGGCGGGGTTCTCGCGGCAGGCGCTACGCGGGCATGGCGATGTCGCGCAGGGCCTGGAGGTCCGTCACCGCGAACTGCCGGTACCTGGTGGTGATCGCACCGTGGCCGTCGCGCAGGGTGCGGACCGCGTTCTCCACGGTGGAGACGCCCATCAGGAGCGCTTCGGCGATGTCGCGCTGGGTCGGTCCCAGGATGGTGACGTGGCCGGGGTCGGCGGAGTTCGTCCTGCCGGCGATCGCGGCCAGGTGCAGCAGCAGGCCCCCGACCCGCTGCACGGGGGAGCGGGTCGGGGTGCAGTAGACCAGCTCGTCGCTGCGGTTGCGGTCCTCCAGACTGCGCAGCAGGGCCAGTTGGGTCTCCGGCTGACGGCGCAGCAGGAGGTTCATGCGCTGTACGGGACAGGGCATGACCCAGGTCGTCGTCAGGCAGACGGTCGTGACCGTCGCCTCGGGGGCGATCAGCTTGGCCTCGCCCAGGAGTTCACCGGCGCCGCGGAACCTCGTGATCCTGATGGAGGCGGCCCCGGGCCCGAAGGGGAAGCGTTCCTGGAGGACGCAGCCGCCCAGGAGGATGTACACGCTGCCGTCGCCCGGCCCGAGCGGCAGCTCCTCGTCGCGTTCGTAGACGCGGGTGTCCAGGCCCCAGGTGCTGACGAGCAGCGGCCAGGTGTTGCCGGGGAGATGGTGGAGGAAGCTGCCCCCGGGCATCGCCTGACGGCCCTTCAGGACGTCGCTGGTGCGGAAGGCGTCGACCTTGGGAGGCATCGGTCACTCCCCCGCCCCGGCCGCGCCGCGCGGTACCGGGGCGGAAGGGCCCGACACGCCCGGGCAGGGGAGCGGGGGTAGGGGCGGGGGGGGGGGGGGGGGGGGGGGGGGGGGGGGGAGGGCGGGGGCGCCCGAGG
>NZ_JBHWEL010000038.1:59940-78898 GCF_042734135.1 Streptomyces sp. NPDC059668
ACCCGCCTCCTGTCGCGGCCTCGGCCGTGCCGTGTTGGTCCTGTGGTGCCCCGCGCCCCCCCCCCCCCCGCGCCAGCGCGGGGCGGCCCGGCGCCCCACGGCCGTAACCGGCCGTGACGGTGACGCTGTGTCAGTCGAGGGGTGCCGGGGCCCGGGGCGCCGAGGTTCTTCGGCGCGGCGACGCCGTCGGCGAGGGCGGTCTGCATCGGTTCTGAGGTCCTTCCCGCTCGGGAAAAGCAGGGGACCGGGTGGGCCCGCCGACTCGGCGGACGCACCCGGGCTGGTGGGTCCAGAGCCCTCTCCGTCGCATGGCCGCCCGGCTGGTTTAGGTCCGGGCGCGAGGCGAAGGCGTTACATCGACAAGTTACCTCCACCCGCGAGGAAATCTCCAGTCGCGTATGTGCGTGGCGGGAATTCCGGGAGACGGCCGGTCGGGGAGAGAAGGAAAACAAACCCTCGGGGGAGGGTTTTGTTTTGCGGTGATTGCGCTGGGTGTGCTTGAGGTTACGCTCCGTCTGCGCGGACGGGAGCCGTCGGGCGTGTGCGCCGAAATTCCAAAAGGCTGTACACGGAAACGGGGATGAATTTCCCGCGGATGAGCGGTGCGGGGCGCGCATGTGAACGCGCCGGAAAACAAGGAGGCCCCGGGGAACCACCCCCGAGGCCTCCAGGAAAGGGTCTGGACCCACCAAGGCTCAGACCGACTTCCAGTAAACACCATGAGCTGCGGAAAGGTCACCGGGGCAGGGAAACGTCGGGCGGCCTCCCCTCTGGGGAGGGATTCGGAGGCCGCAGCCGGCCGCGGCCCGTCGCGGGGGCGAGCCGCTCCGCCGTGCCGCGCCATAGATCCCTTTTGGAGGGTTAGGTGCTTTTCGTCGCGCGGTTCGTTTCGTTCATGCCTGCTGTCGGAACGGCACGAGTGAATAACGATCACATCGGGATCGGTGTCGACCGGCCGACTCGGGGCCTCTTCCCGGCGTGTCCGCTCGACCGGTAGTTCGACACGCGAATGAACAAGTGTTCAGTAAACTGCGTTAATGTCGCCACTTATCTTTCCGTGCGTGGTCGGCCACGCGGCCGCGCAACGCTTTTCCCGCCCGCTTTCCCTTTCTTTCCGACGGTGTCGGACGCTTTGAATGAGGCGCCCGATGTTCTTGCGGAAAGCGTCCACGGAAGGGGTATTCATGCTGAGCGATGTTTTGCTCGCCCGCCCTTTTCCGGTGACGTCCGATCCCTGGAGAACCGGCCTCTCGGCGGGAGGAACCGACCGGGGAACGGCGCGTCCGGGCGCGCGGTCGGGGCCGGCCGCGCCGCCAACACCGCGGCGCGGCAAAGAGGTCGGCCCGACAGGAGGTTCCGAGGGTCCGCGGCGACCCGTCCACGCATCGGACAAAGGCGACTACATTGCGTAGCCGCCTCGTGCGGGGGTCGCGGGTGTTCCCGCGGCGGAATGTCAGACGAGGCCCGCCGCGTCGAGCAGGTACGCCGTCATCGGGTCGTAGTGGCGCGGGCTGACGACATGGTCGTCCAGCGGGACCACGACCTGGACGGTGCCCTCCGCCTCGGCGAGGAACAGGGCCGGGTCGTTGCAGTCGGCGTAACCGACGGAGTCCACGCCCTGCTGGCCCGCGCGGCCGGCCCACCCGTGGTCGGCCACCACCAGGTCGGGCAGCGGACGGCCCTCGCGCTCCAGACCCGTGAGGATCGCGCGCATCGGCTCACCGGAGTGCGTGTGCCACAGCGTCGCGCCGTGCTCCAGCACGGCCACGTCCGCGAACTGCATGACGTAGCCCTCGTCGGTCTGGAGCCCCTCCGGGATCACCACGATCTCGCAGCCCGCACCGCGCAGGGCGGCGGCCGTGGCCCGGTGCACGTCGAGCAGCCCGCCGGGGTGGCCGGTCGCGAACAGCACCCGCTGCCGCCCCTCGGCCGCCTTGCGCAGCCGGGCCGCGAGCCGGTCCAGTGCGTCCACGGTCAGCTCGGGGTCGATGGTGTCCTGCCCGTACCGGTACTCCGGGTCGTCGTTGACGCCGACCCGCTCCGCCATCACCGCGAGGACGTCCTGCTCGTCGGTCCAGCGGTCGCCGAGCTCCAGGCCGAGCCACCAGTTGCGCTCGCCGTTGGCCAGCTTGCGGTAGTGGGAGAGGTTGTTCTCGCGGGGGGTGGCGACATCGCCCGCGATGCGGGTCTTCACGAGATGGCCGACAAGTTCGGCGCGGCTGGGGATCCCGGATATTGGCATGCTCCCATTGTGCCGGGACGTCCCGCCGGGGGAGCCGTTGTCCCGCGCCCTGGGACGCGGGTCACTCGGGGCGCGGGGGGAGCGCGGACGCCGGGCGGCCCGCCGCCCGGTCACCGCCCGATCGGCCGTCGCCCTGGTGGTCGCTCACCGGTCCCGCAGCGCGAACCACAACTCCATCCGCACATCGGCGTCGTCGAGATCGCTCCCCAGCAAGGCCGCGCAGCGGGCCACGCGTTGCCGCACGGTGTTGCGGTGCACGGCGAGTGCCACCGCCGTGCGGTCCCAACTGCCGTGCAGGGAGAGCCAGGTGCGCAGCGTCTCGGTGAGGGCCGGGGTCGCGGCGATGGGCGCGAGCAGGGCGCGGGCGTGGGCCTCCGCGTCGGCCGGGGGAACGAGGTCGGTGAGCGCGGGACGCTCCCCGTGGCGCACCAGCGCGGTCCGGGTGGCCCGCGCGCGGGCCAGCGCCCGGGCGGCCTGGGTGTCGGCGAGCGCCCACTCGTGCGGGCCCGCGGGCGCGCTGACCCCGCAGGTCCAGCCCTCCTGGGGGGTCGGCTCACGGTCGCCGGGCACGAGGACGCGCACCACGTCGCCCCCGGCGTCGATGAGCGCGGAGCCCAGCGCCGTGCCCAGCGCGGAGGCGGCGACGGCGTCCGGAGCGGGACCGTCCGCCGTGGGCCGCGCGTGCACGACGGTCCACCGTTCCCCGCCCAGCAGGGGTGCGACCGTCTCCGGCGCGGCGCCGAGCAGCAGCCGGACGAGCGCCGCCGACCGTGCCGCGCCGCTCCCGCTCTGCTGTTCCCCGGTGAGCAGGGAGAGCAGGACGGCCGCCACGGAGGCGATGGTGTGGTCCCCGGGGTCGCGGCGCGGCGCCGCCACGCCGAGGACGAAGCCCTGCCCGCCGCCGAGGGCGTAGGCGGCGAGGTGGGTGCCCTGGACGGTGTCGCTGGCGGAGGAGGGGGCCGGCCCCTGGGTCTCCCCGGGGCGCACCACCGCCGCCAGCCCCGCGAGGGCCCGCGCGACGGAGGCCTCCGGGGGCCGTCCGGCACCCGCGAGCTGCGCCCCCTCCGGCCCGTACAGCACCGTCCGCCCGGACACCCGCTGGGCCAGTCGGCGCAGCACCGCGGGGACCGGATCGGGGCGGGCCGCCGCCGCGGCCAGACTCTGCTGGGCCTCCGTGACACGGCGCAGCTCCGCCAGGCGGGCCTGGGCCATCAGCTGCCAGACCGCGCGGGCCACGCCCGAGAAGGTCGTCTCGGGCGGGACCTCGATCAGCGGGAGGCCTTGGGCGTCGCAGGCCTCGACCAGTTCACGCGGGACCGTGTCGTGCACCGGCGCCACGCCGAAGCCCAGCGCCGCGCCGCCCGCCGCGAGGATGCGGGAGACATAGCCGTCGAAGTACTCCCCGAGCCGCGACCGCTCCCGGCCGGGAGTGTCCCCGGCCGGGCCCGCCGCCTCCGGGACGTGCACGCCCGCGGTCAGCAGCAGCTCGCCGCCCAGCAGATAGGGGTAGGGGTCCGCCATCTCCGAGGTGTGCGCCCAGTGGATCACCGTGTCCGGGTCGGCGGGCCCCGCGATGCGGCGCAGGGCCAGGTCCTCCCGGGCCAGCAGCGCGCTCAGCGGGACCGGCGGAGTGGGCGGGACCGGCGGTCCCGGAGGGGGCGGTGGGGCCGACGGTGCGGGCGAGGCCGGTGGGACTGACGAGGCGGATGCGTCCGGCATGGTGGACATTCCCTCCATCCGGTTCAGCGGCAATGGATGAAAAGTACACTTCAGAGTCGCCTTCCGGCCACCTAGGGTCGTGCCGTCGGCAGCCGCGGGTACGGGCGTATGTCCCCGCGATCCGCTGCCGCACCGACCGGGCGGGCATCCGCGCGCGGACCCGCCGCCGGTCTTCCCGGCCGGACCGCGCTCGCCCCGGCCGCGTCCCCGTCCGCATCTGCACGACACGCCACCGAGAGTGCGCGAAGGAGGGCCCCGCATGGCCGTCGACTACACAGTGATCGTCGTCTATCTGGCCGGCATGCTGGCCATGGGCTGGTGGGGCATGCGCCGCGCCAAGTCGAAGAGCGACTTCCTCGTCGCCGGACGCCGGCTCGGACCCGTGATGTACTCCGGGACGATGGCCGCGATCGTGCTGGGAGGGGCCTCCACCATCGGCGGCGTCGGGCTCGGATACCAGTACGGGCTCTCCGGGGCCTGGATGGTGTTCACCATCGGACTCGGCCTCCTCGCCCTCTCCGTCTTCTTCTCCGCCCGCATCGCCCGGCTGAAGGTCTACACCGTCTCCGAGATGCTGGACCTGCGCTACGGCGGCCGGGCCGGTGTCATCTCCGGCGTCGTCATGTGGGCGTACACCCTGATGCTCGCGGTCACCTCGACCATCGCGTACGCCACGATCTTCGACGTCCTCTTCGACATGAACCGGACGCTCGCGATCGTCATCGGCGGCTCGATCGTCGTCGCGTACTCGACGCTCGGCGGCATGTGGTCGATCACCCTCACCGACATGGTGCAGTTCGTCGTCAAGACCATCGGTGTGCTGCTCCTGCTCCTGCCCATCGCGGTCGTCAAGGCCGGCGGGTTCAGCGAGATGAAGGCCAAGCTGCCCACCGAGTACTTCGATCCGCTGGGCATCGGCGGCGAGACGATCTTCACCTACGTGCTCATCTACACGTTCGGCATGCTCATCGGCCAGGACATCTGGCAGCGCGTGTTCACCGCCCGCAGCGACACCACGGCGAGGTGGGGCGGCACGGTCGCCGGCACCTACTGTCTCGTGTACGCCGTCGCGGGCGCCGTCATCGGCACGGCGGCCAAGGTCCTCTACCCGACGCTGCCCAGCGCCGACGCCGCCTTCGCGACCATCGTCAAGGACGAACTCCCGGTCGGCGTGCGCGGGCTGGTGCTCGCCGCGGCGCTCGCGGCCGTCATGTCGACGTCCTCCGGCGCGCTGATCGCCTGCGCCACCGTCGCCAACAACGACATCTGGGCCCGGCTGCGGGGCGCCGTAGGGCCCACGGGCGAGGAGCACGGCGGCGACCACGACGAGGTCAAGGGCAACCGGGCCTTCATCCTCGTCATGGGCGTCGCGGTGATCTGCACCGCCATCGCGCTCAACAACGTCGTCGAGGCGCTGACCGTCGCGTACAACCTGCTCGTCGGCGGCCTGCTCGTGCCGATCCTCGGCGGGCTGCTGTGGAAGCGCGGGACCGCGCAGGGGGCGCTGGCCTCCGTCGTGGTCGGCGGGCTCGCGGTCGTCGGGCTGATGGCGGCGTTCGGCATCCTCGCCAACGAGCCGGTCTACTACGGGCTGCTGTCCTCGCTCGTCGTGTACGTGATCGTGTCCCTGGTCACACCCGCGACCGACCCGGCGGTGCTGGTCGCCTGGCGCGAGCGGCTGGCGGGGCGCGGGGTTCCCTCGGTGGAGGGGGAGAGGGTGTCGGCGTGAGTGGGGACCGGTCGCCGGGTTCTCGGGGCGCGGGCTCTCGGGGTCCCGGGTTCCCGAGCCCCCGGGGTCCCGGCCCCCGAGGGCCCGAGAACGCCGGGGGACGTGTCCGGCCGCGGGTCGTCCGTGGCCGCGCGCAGATCCCCGGGCCCCTGAGGGGGCGCCGCCCTCCCCGGGGTCGTGAAGGGGCCTCCCGGCCCACCGGACCCTGAAGGGGGCGCCGTCGCCTCCCGGGGCCGGCGGCCCGGCGGCCTAGGGGGCTGAAGAGTTTCGGGCCGGTCGTCGTGGGGCGGCCGGGCCGGGCGGATCCCGGTGGCCGGGGTCCGCGACACTGGAAGACGTATCACCCGTACCACGCATCACCGGTATCACCTGGAGGAGTCCGACGATGAGCAGCACCGAGAACCCGGCAGCAGGCGGCAGCCAGCCGCGCGGCCCCGTCGACTCGTCCCGCGTCCCGCGGTACGCCGGCCCCGCGACCTTCGCCCGGCTGCCCCGCCTCGACGAGGTCGGCACCGCCGACGTCGCCGTGGTCGGCGTGCCGTTCGACTCCGGGGTCTCCTACCGGCCCGGCGCCCGCTTCGGCGGCAACGCGATCCGCGAGGCCTCCCGCCTGCTGCGCCCGTACAACCCGGCGCAGGACGCCTCCCCCTTCGCCCTCGCCCAGGTCGCCGACGCCGGTGACATCGCGGCGAACCCGTTCAACATCAACGAGGCCGTGGAGACGGTCGAGGCGGCGGCCGACGAGCTGCTCGGCACCGGCGCCCGGCTGATGACCCTCGGCGGCGACCACACCATCGCGCTGCCCCTGCTCCGCTCCGTCGCCAAGAAGCACGGCCCGGTCGCCCTGCTCCACTTCGACGCGCACCTCGACACCTGGGACACGTACTTCGGCGCCGAGTACACCCACGGCACCCCGTTCCGCCGCGCCGTCGAGGAGGGCATCCTCGACACCTCCGCCCTCTCCCACGTCGGCACCCGCGGCCCGCTGTACGGCAAGCAGGACCTCACCGACGACGAGAAGATGGGCTTCGGCATCGTCACCTCGGCGGACATCTACCGCCGCGGCGCCGACGAGGTCGCCGACCAGCTGCGCCAGCGCATCGGCGACCGCCCGCTCTACATCTCCATCGACATCGACTGCCTCGACCCGGCGCACGCGCCCGGCACCGGCACCCCGGAGGCGGGCGGCATGACCTCCCGCGAGCTCCTGGAGATCCTGCGCGGCCTGTCCTCCTGCAACCTGGTCTCCGCGGACGTGGTCGAGGTCGCGCCCGCCTACGACCACGCCGAGATCACCGCCGTCGCCGCGTCCCACACGGCGTACGAACTGACCACGATCATGTCCCGCCAGATCGCCCAGGAGAAGGCAGCGAAGTGACCCACGACCACGACCTGGTACTCCGTCCGTCGGCGGCGCAGACGGAGGCCGCGCTGAACCCGCCCCCCGGCCGCAACGGCGGGGACCTGGTCGTGGAGACCCTCTCCGGGCTCGGCGCGACCACCGTCTTCGGCCTGCCCGGCCAGCACGCGCTGGGCATGTTCGACGCGCTGCGCCGCTCCTCGCTCCAGTACGTGGGACTGCGCGTCGAGAACAACGCGGGGTTCGCGGCGGACGCGTACGGCCGGATCACGGGGGAGGCCGCGCCGCTGCTGCTCTCCACCGGCCCGGGAGCGCTGACCTCGCTCGCCGCGCTCCAGGAGGCGGCCGCCGCCTCGGCCCCCGTCCTCGCGATCAGCAGCCAGATCCCGACCGCCGGACTGGGCGGCGGACGCCATGGCTATCTGCACGAACTCCCGGACCAGCAGGCCTCGTTCAGGGGCGTCGTGAAGTCCGTGCACACCGTTCGCGCGCAGTCCCAGATCCCCTCCGCCCTCGCGGCGGCCTGGGAGTCGGCGCTGACGGCCCCGCACGGACCGGTCTGGGTGGAGATCCCGCAGGACGTCCTCCTCGCCGAGACGAGCCTGCCGATGGTGACGCCGATGGACGCGACCCCCGAGGACGTCGTCCCGCGCCCCGAACTGACCGCGCTGGCAGCCCACTTGCTGTCCTCGGCGGCCCGCCCCGCGATCATCGCGGGCGGTGGTGTCGTACGGGCGGACGCCTCCGGCAAGCTGCGCCTGCTCGCCGAGAGGCTGAACGCGCCGGTCGTCACCACCTTCGGCGGCAAGGGCGCCTTCCCCTGGGAACACCCGCTGTCCCTCCAGTCCTGGCTGGAGGACCGGCACACCACCGACCTCCTGGAGGACGCGGACGTCCTGCTGGTGGTCGGCTCCGGCCTCGGTGAACTCTCCTCGAACTACCACACGTTCAAGCCCCGCGGCCGGGTGATCCAGATCGAGGCCGACCTCGGCAAGCTGGAGTCCAACCATCCGGCGCTCGGCATCCACGCGGACGCCCGCCTCGCGCTCTCCGCGCTCCTGGAGACGGTGGAGGAGCGCCCCGACCCGACGGCGGCGGACCGCGTGACCTCGGTGCTCGCCCGGGTCGCGGACCGTATCGCGGCCCAGGAGCTCACCCTGGAGCAGGACGTGCTGGCGTCCGTGCGCCGCGCCCTGCCGGACGGCTCCCCGTCCTTCTGGGACATGACCATCCTGGCGTACTGGGCGTGGTCCGCCTTCGACCCCCGCCGGCCCAACACCATGCACTCCGCCCAGGGTGCCGGCGGCCTCGGCTACGGCTTCCCGGCGGCCCTCGGAGCGGCGGCGGCCGACCCCACCCGTCCGGTCCTCGCGGTCTCCGGCGACGGCGGAGCGCTGTACTCGATCGCCGAGCTGGCCACGGCGAAGCAGTACGGGCTCGACGTCACCTGGCTGATCGTCGACGACGGTGGCTACGGCATCCTGCGCGAGTACATGACCGACGCCTTCGGCGAGGCGACGGCGACGGAGCTGGCGCGCCCGGACTACGTGGCCCTCGCCGAGTCCTTCGGGGTCCCGGCGATCCGTACGACGCCCGGGACCCTCGAAGCGGACCTGTCGAAGGCGCTGGCCACCCCCGGACCGTCGGTGGTGCTGCTCCCGGCGGTCCTGCGGATGTTCGCGCCCACGCACCTCGACGGCTGACCGGCTGCCGCAGGGCACGGCTGCCGGACGGACCGGCCACCGCAACCGGGCGGTGGCCGGTCCGAGCCGCTACCAGATCGCCTCGACCCACTCCGGGTGGTCGATGAACGGGTTGCGGTTGTGCTGGTAGCTGTCGTAGATGACCTGGTTGCGCTTCTCCTCGAAGGCGCTCGGCGGGTCCTGCTCGTTCCACTGCTTGAGCACGGACAGCTTGCCGATGTACGGGGCGCTGCCGTTGTTGACCTTCTCGTCGGGCTCCAGGTCGGCGAAGCCGTCGCCGCCGTCGTAACGCACCGCCATGTAGAGGATCATCCGGGCCACGTCGCCCTTGTCCGCGTCGCGCGGCTCGAAGGAGTCGGAGTCGACGCGGCTGCCGCCGCCGCCCGTGACCGTGCTGCCGCCGTTGTCGAAGTCCAGGTTGCCGCGGATGCTGTTGACCTGGACGTCCGCCGGGCGCAGATGGTGCAGGTCGGTGCCGGGGCCGGTCACCTCGCCGAAGTCGCCGTGCGACTTGGCCCAGGTGTGCTCGCGGTTCCAGTCGCCGAGGTCGCCGCCGTTGAGGGACTTGGCGCGCGAGACCCCGCTGTACAGCAGGATCACGTTGTTGCTGTTGTTCGGGTCCTGGTCGGTGACCTTCAGCGCGTTCCAGACGGCGGAGTACGAGATCTTGCTCTGGCTGCTGATGATGGTGTGCAGCGAGGACTTCAGGCTCGCGCCGGTCTTGCCGACCGCGTTCTTGTAGTACGTGCTGTCGTACGCGGTCGTCGTGGCGTTCGCGGGGGTCGCGGTGACCGTCGGCAGGGTGAGGCCCACCAGTACGGCGGATGTGGTCAGCGCCAGCGTCTTCCAGCGGCGTATGTGCGTTGTCGCGGGCATCGTGGGGAGTCCGTTCTACGCGTGTTGATTGAGCAGGCAACCGGAGCGTGGCATGGACATGCGGTGGGGGCAATGAACGGGCGGTGTCGGTTCCGTGTCGGAATCCGGGAAGCCGCCTTCCGGTAAGTCGCCTTCAGGGCACGGGACATGGCGTGCCGAGCGGCCCCGGCATGGGTGGGGGTCGTGGAGTCCTACGAACGCATGTACAACCCTCGGTCACCCCTGCGAGTCATGAGAGTCGGGTGCGCCGCAGGCGCGCTCGTACTGGTCGAAGGGGATGGGGAACCTCCATGACTCACCGGATATCCCGGCGCGCCCGGATGCTCGCAGCGAGCCTCGGTGCCGGCGTGATCGTGCCGTTCGCGGCGGCCGCGGCACCGGCCTCCGCCGCCGCGGCGCCGCAGGTCAGCTGCACGTCCGCCAAGGCGGGCCTGGCCGCCAAGCTGCAGACGGACATCACCGCGGCCCTGCGCAACCGTGCCGGCACCGTCGCCGTCGGACTCTACGACCGGACGACGAAGACGACGTGCACGCTGCGCGCCACCTCCGCCTACGACTCCGCCAGCGTGGTCAAGGCCACCGTGCTGGCGACGCTGCTGTGGGACGCGAAGAAGCACAACCGGTATCTGACCACTCGTGAGCAGACGCTCACCACGGCCATGATCACCAAGTCGGACAACGCCGCGACCACCTCGCTGTGGAACCAGCTCGGCATGACCAAGGTGAAAGGTTTCCTCGCCGCCGCCGGGATGACCGAGACCAAGCCGGGCACGAACGGCTACTGGGGTCTCACCCAGATCACCGTGCGCGACGAACAGAAGCTGCTCGCGCTGCTCACCGCGAAGAACTCCGTGCTGAGCGACAACTCCCGCGCGTACGAGCTGAAGCTGATGGGCAAGGTCATCTCCTCGCAGCGCTGGGGCACCCCGGCCGGAGCGCCCTCCTCGGTCGCCGTGCACGTCAAGAACGGCTGGCTGTCGCGGTCCACGCACGGCTGGCGGGTGCACAGCATCGGCACCTTCAACGGCGCCGGTCACGACTACATGATCACCGTGCTCACCCACGGGAACAGCACCATGAGCTACGGCGTCAGCACGATCCAGGGGGTGGCGAAGGCGATCCACAAGGACCTCGTGCCGACCACCGCCAGGAGCAGCGCGAGCGTCCTGCGGTACGTGCCCACCGGCACCCCGCAGGAGGCGTCCGTGCCCGCGCCCGCGAGCTGACGGCGCGGCCGGGCTCCCCCTGGTCCAGGGCGGACCGCTCCCGGGCCACCCGTGCGACGCCCTGTCGGGACCGCGTGCGCCCGGGAACCCCGCTCACCACCGGGCCGGCGGCGGCCACCTCGCCGACCGTCGCCGGTCCGGTCCGCCCGTTCGCCCGCCGTCGCCGACCGAGCCGGCCGACGCACGGGTCGCACCCTCTGGGCGACGCCGCGTCCCCTGTCGAGGACGCTCCTCGCGCGGGGGTTCACGATCACGGGCAGGAGTTCCACGGCCCCACCCCGGCCCCGATCCGTTCCCGCACCCCCCGGGCGACGCCGCGTCCCCTGTCGAGGACGCTCCTCGCGATGGGGTTCACGATCACGGGCAGGAGTTCCACGGCCCCACCCCGGCCCCGATCCGTTCCGGTACCGCCCGATGTCCCTCGGCAGTCCGGCCGACGATGCGGGCGGAGCCGCCGGCGGGACGCCGCCGGATGATCTCGTGGACCGTCCTTCGCCGCCCGCTCCTTCGCCGCCCGCCCGGGCCGAGCGGCCCTGTCCGGTCCGCGGCTCGGCGGCGTCCGGAGGCCCGCCTCACCGGTCGCAGCCGGTCCGGCCACCACGGCCCGCTTCCCTCCGGTGACGGCAGGCGGAACGCGGCGCGGGACCACCCGTCCGTACTGCCTGCGCGTGCGCCTTCCACGGACGGTGCGGGGATGATTGTTGCGGAGGGATGAAATCCGCTCCGCCCGGCGTTGGTCTCTTCCGGCGGAGTGAGATCTACGGAAGGCACCGGCGTGGCAGGTCAGCGGGGATGGGCAGGGCGACTCGCCGGGTACGCGTGGCGGTACCCGAAGGACGTGCTGCTCGCGCTCGGGTCCGCGCTCGGCGGCATGGCCGTGCTCGCGGTGGTCCCGCTGATCACGAAGGTGATCATCGACGACGTCGTCGGGAACCACACCCGCTCCATGGCCCCCTGGGCGGGCGCGCTGATAGCCGCCGCCGTCGTCGTGTACGTCCTCACCTACATCCGCCGCTATTACGGCGGCCGCCTCGCCCTCGACGTCCAGCACGACCTGCGGACCGAGATGTACGACACGATCACCCGGCTCGACGGACGCCGGCAGGACGAGCTGTCCACCGGACAGGTCGTCGGCCGCGCCACCAGTGACCTCCAGCTGATCCAGGGCCTGCTCTTCATGCTCCCGATGACCATCGGGAACGTGCTCCTCTTCCTGATCTCGCTCGGGATCATGGCCTGGCTCTCCCTGCCGCTCACCCTGGTCGCGCTGGCCGTCGCCCCCGCCCTGTGGTTCGTCGCCAAGCGCAGCCGCTCCAGGCTGCACCCCGCCACCTGGTACGCGCAGGCCCAGGCCGCCGCCGTGGCGGGCGTCGTCGACGGCGCCGTCAGCGGCGTCCGCGTGGTCAAGGGCTTCGGCCAGGAGGACCAAGAGACCGGGAAGCTCCGGGAGGTCGGCCGACGGCTCTTCGCCGGACGGATGCGGACCATCCGGTTCAACGCCAGGTACACCCCCGCCCTCCAGGCCGTGCCCGCCCTCGGCCAGGTCGCGATGCTCGCGCTGGGCGGCTGGCTCGCCGTACGGGGACAGATCACCCTCGGTACGTTCGTGGCGTTCTCCTCGTACCTCTCGCAGCTCGTCGGGCCCGTGCGGATGCTCGCGGTGGTCCTCACCGTCGGACAGCAGGCCCGGGCCGGCGCCGAGCGCGTGCTCGAACTGATCGACACCGAACCCGTCATCCAGGACGGCACCAAGACCCTCCCGGACGACGCGCCCGCGACCGTCGAGTTCGACGACGTGTCCTTCGCCTACGAAGACGGCCGGCCGGTGCTGAACGGGCTGAGCTTCGAGATCCGGCCCGGCGAGACCCTCGCCGTCGTCGGCTCCTCGGGGTCCGGCAAGTCGACGGTGTCGCTGCTGATGCCCCGCTTCTACGACGTCACGCACGGCGCCGTCCTCGTCGGCGGCCACGACGTCCGCGAGCTCACGCAGGAGTCGCTGCGCGCCGCGATCGGCCTGGTGCCCGAGGACTCCTTCCTCTTCTCCGACACCGTGCGCGCCAACATCGCCTACGGCCGCCCCGACGCCACGCAGGAGGAGATCGAGCAGGCCGCCCGGGCCGCCCAGGCGGACCGCTTCATCACCGAGCTGCCCGCCGGCTACGACACCAAGGTCGGCGAGCACGGCCTGACCCTCTCCGGCGGCCAGCGCCAGCGGGTCGCCCTCGCCCGCGCCATCCTCACCGACCCGCGCCTGCTCGTCCTCGACGACGCCACCTCCGCCGTGGACGCCCGCGTCGAGCACGAGATCCACGAGGCGCTGAAGCAGGTCATGGAGGGCCGCACGACCCTGCTGATCGCGCACCGCCGCTCCACCCTCAACCTCGCCGACCGCATCGCCGTGCTCGACGGCGGCCGGCTCTCCGACATCGGCACCCACGAGGAGCTCCAGGACCGCTCCCCGCTGTACCGGCGGCTGCTCACCGACCCGGACGAGCTGGGCGGGGTCTCCCCGGGACACGCCCAGCCCGTGGCCGCGGCGGAGGACACCTCGGTACGGGAGGAGCTGGACGCCGAGTTCGACGCCGAGCGCGGTGTCACCCCGCACCTGTGGACCGGCGACCGCGAACCCAGGGACAACGCCCTGGCCGGCATGCCGGCCACGCCCGAGCTCCTCGCCCAGGTCGAGGCGCTGCCCCCGGCCACCGACACCCCGGCCATCGACGAGGCACGCGCGGTCACGCCCGAGGAGTCGTACGGACTGCGCCGGCTGCTGCGCGGCTTCGGACTCCCGCTCCTGGTGAGTCTCGGCCTGGTCGCCGTCGACGCCGGCATGAGCCTGCTGCTGCCCGTGCTGATCCGGCACGGCATCGACCAGGGCGTCTCCAGGATGGTGTACGGCGCGGTCTGGGCCGCGGCGGCCCTCGCGCTGGTCACCGTGCTCGTCCAGTGGGCGGCACAGATCGGTGAGACGCGGATGACCGGACGGACCGGCGAGCGCGTCCTGTACTCGCTCCGCCTGAAGATCTTCGCGCAGCTCCAGCGCCTGGGACTCGACTACTACGAGCGGGAGCTGACCGGGCGGATCATGACCCGGATGACGACCGACGTCGACGCCCTGTCCACCTTCCTTCAGACCGGCCTGGTCACCGCGTTCGTCTCGGTCGTCACCTTCTTCGGCATCATGGGCGCGCTGCTGGTGATCGACGTCCAGCTCGCGCTGGTCGTGTTCGTGACGCTGCCGCCGCTGGTCGTCGGCACGTTCTTCTTCCGCCGGGCGAGCGTGAAGGCGTACGAACTCGCCCGCGAGCGCGTCTCGGCGGTCAACGCCGACCTCCAGGAGTCGGTCTCGGGGCTGCTGATCCTCCAGGCCTTCCGCCGCGAGCGCTCGGGCAGCCGGCGGTTCGCGGAGGGCAGCGCCGGCTACCGCGCGGCGCGCATCCGCGGACAGTGGCTGATCTCCGTCTACTTCCCCTTCGTGCAGCTGCTGTCGTCGGTCGCGGCGGCCGCGGTGCTGATGGTGGGCGCGCACCGGGTCGACGCCGGGACACTGACGACCGGCGCGCTGGTCGCCTACCTCCTCTACATCGATCTGTTCTTCGCCCCCGTGCAGCAGCTCTCCCAGGTCTTCGACGGCTACCAGCAGGCGTCGGTGTCGCTGGGCCGCATCCAGGAGCTGCTCCAGGAACCGACGTCGACACAGGCCGCCGCCGAGCCGCTGGAGGTGCTCTCACTGCGCGGCGACATCGCCTTCGAGGACGTCGGCTTCGCGTACGGCGACGACGAGGAGGCCCTCAGCGGTGTCTCCCTGACCATCCCGGCCGGGCAGACCGTCGCCTTCGTCGGTGAGACCGGCGCGGGCAAGTCGACGCTGGTGAAGCTGGTCGCCCGCTTCTACGATCCGACGGCCGGCCGGGTCACCGTCGACGGCACCGATCTGCGCGCCCTCGACATCACCTCGTACCGCCACCGGCTCGGAGTGGTCCCGCAGGAGGCGTACCTCTTCCAGGGGACGGTCCGTGACGCCATCGCCTACGGCCGGCCCGGTGCGACCGACGCCCAGGTGGAGGCCGCCGCCCGCGCGGTCGGCGCGCACGACATGATCGCCACGCTGGACGGCGGCTACCTCCACGAGGTCGCCGAGCGCGGCCGCAACCTCTCCGCGGGGCCGCCCCCCCGGAACGCGCGGGGCCCCCCCCCACCACGCGACCCCGCCCGACAGCGGCAGGTCCGAGCCCCCCCCCCCCACGACCACCCCCGCCGGGGGCCGCGGCCCCCACCCCGGGGCCCGCGCCGGCCCCCCCCCCCCCCCCCGCCCCCCCGCCCACGGCCCCCCCCCCCCCCCCCGCCGAACTCGTCGACCCGGACGTCCTGCTCCTGGACGAGGCCACCGCCGCGCTCGACCTCGCCACGGAGAGCCTGGTCAACCAGGCCACCGACCGGCTCGCGGGCCGCCGTACGACCCTGGTCGTCGCCCACCGGCTGACCACGGCCGCCCGCGCGGACCGGGTCGTGGTCATGGACCACGGCAGGGTCGCGGAGGACGGCACGCACGACGAACTGCTCCTGCTCGACGGCCGGTACGCCGAGCTGTGGCGGACCTTCGTGGGGGCGCCGGAGCCGGAGGAGCCGGTCGGCTCCACCGCCTGACGCCGCCCGCTCAGCCCTTCCGCTTGATGTCCGAGATCTTCTTCGTCGACAGATCCGACTGGACGGTCAGATAGGTGTACGTCGGGTGCTGGACGGAACCCCAGGTCAGCCGGACGGTCGACCAGGTGTGCCCCGCGCCGCTGTCGCCCGCCGTCACCTTCCAGGCGCGCGGCACGTCCTGGGCGCGCAGGACGCCGTCGGCGTGCTCACGGCCCTCCCACCGGGCCAGCCGGGTGCGCAGGTCCGAGGTCAGGTAGAACGAGCGCAGCTGGGAGCCGAGGCGGCCTGATCCCTGGTCGGTCACGGCGTCGACGTAGGCGCCGTAGAAGTCGGCCACGCGGTCGTACGCCGGGCCGTTCGCCCCGGCGCGGGCGGGCGGGGGAGCGGGGGAACCGGCGAACGCGGGCACGGCGGCACCGGCCGCGGCGAGGACCGCGGCGCCGGCGAACGCGCCGACGGCGGCGCGGGAACGGGACGCGCGGAAGCGGAGCGAGCGGGAACGGGACGTGTGGGACATCGGGTACCACCTTTCGCTTTTCTGACCAGTTGGACACCGGGTGAAGCGAGGCGGTTGCCCCGGAGGCGGAAAAAGAACCCGTCCGGGCCACAGGGCCGGAGCGGGCGGCCGGGCGCACGCAACCATCAGACATATGTTCTGCGTCCGTACACCAGTACGCTCAATGGTCGGGGAGGGGCGATTGTGGACAGTGGTGCGATCCGCCGGCGCGCGGCGCTCGGTCTGGCTGTACTGACCGCCTCCGGGCTGCTCGCGTTGGTGTGCCCGGGGAGCGCGCAGGCCGCCTCGTACTGCTCGGGCCGCAAGGTGCGCACGGTCCCCTTCGCGACCGGCTCCGTGCAGCTCTACCGGAGCGGCGGTTACGTCTGCGCCGTGACGGTCCCCAAGAAGCAGCAGTCGCAGAAACGGCCGATGTCGGTCAGCGTGCAGGCGCGCGGCAACCGGCCGGTGGTCGACGCGGGCCGCTTCGTGCACCACGCGGGCCCGGTCACCGTCCACGCGGGCCACCGCTGCGTCCGTATCAGGGGCTCGGTCGGCTCGGGCTCCGTGAGCTCGGGCTGGATCCTGTGCTGAGCCGGCCGGACCCGGCCGGAGTCCCGGCGATTCCCGGCTGAATCACAGCGAAGTCACAGGGATCACTCAAGTACCTCTGGTGTCAGGGCAGTTGCTCCGCTAGGTTCCGGCGGACATCTGTGTAACTCCAGGGGAGGGTGCATGCGCAAGGCGCTCAGATGGCTGCTGGCGCTCACGGTGCTCATAGGCACACTGAGCACGGCCGGGGCGGCCACCGCCGCCCAGCCGGAGGCCACCGGCACGACCGGCACGACCACGCAGGACATCAAGGACCGTCTCCTCGCGATACCGGGCATGAGCCTGATCGAGGAGAAGCCGTACACCGGCTACCGCTTCTTCGTCCTCGGCTACACCCAGCCGATCGACCACCGGCACCCGTCCAAGGGAACGTTCCAGCAGCGCATCACGGTGCTGCACAAGGACACCGCACGCCCGACGGTCTTCTACACCGGCGGCTACAACGTCTCCACGACCCCGAGCCGCCGCGAGCCGACCCAGATCGTGGACGGCAACCAGGTCTCGATGGAGTACCGCTTCTTCACCCCGTCCCGCCCCGCGCCGGCCGACTGGTCCAAGCTCGACATCTGGCAGGCGGCCAGTGACCAGCACCGCATCTTCGAGGCCCTCAAGCGCGTCTACCCCCAGAGGTGGATCTCCACGGGCGGCTCCAAGGGCGGCATGACCGCGACGTACTACGAGCGCTTCTACCCGCGTGACATGGACGGTGTGGTCGCCTACGTCGCCCCCAACGACGTGGTGAACGACGAGGACTCGGCGTACGACCGCTTCTTCAGGAGCGTCGGTACCAAGGAGTGCCGCGACAAGCTGAACGCGGTGCAGCGCGAGGCGCTGGTGCGCCGGAAGCCGCTGGAGGAGAAGTACGCCCAGTACGCCGCCGACAACGGCTACACCTTCACCACGGTCGGCAGCCTGGACAAGGCCTACGAGGCCGTCGTCCTCGACTACGTGTGGGGTTTCTGGCAGTACAGCCTGCTGGCGGACTGCGCGACGATCCCGGCCGACGCGCCGCACGCCACGGACGACGCGATCTGGGACTCCGTCGACACCATCTCCGGCTTCTCGGCCTACACCGACCAGGGCCTGGAGACGTACACGCCGTACTACTACCAGGCGGGCACCCAGTTGGGCGCGCCCACGATCCACTTCCCGTACATCGAGAAGAAGCTGATCCGCTACGGCTACCAGCCGCCGCGGAACTTCGTGCCGCGCTCCATCCCGATGACGTTCCAGCGCTCGGCGATGCGGGACGTGGACACATGGGTCGCCCACCACGCCCACCACATGCTGTACGTCTACGGCCAGAACGACCCGTGGGGAGCCGAGCGCTTCCGCCTCGGCAAGGGTGCCCGTGACGCGTACGTCTTCACGGCCCCCGGCCTCAACCACGGTGCCAACGTCGCCGGTCTCGTCCCCGACGAGAAGGCGCTCGCGACGGCCCGCATCCTGCGATGGGCCGGAGTCGCGTCCGCCGCCGTGCAGGCCGACCCGTCGGCGGCCAGGCCGCTGGCCCGGTTCGACGCGAAGCTCGACCGGCGCGACGTCGAGCGCGAGCCCGCGCTGCGCCCGTAACGGCGCGGCTGCGCCCGCCCGCCGGTCACACCGGGCGGGCGCAGCCCACCGGTCTGCCGCCGCCCAGCCGGACGTAGAGGGCCGTGCCGGACGGGCACGCGGAGCGGTCGGTGACCGCCGAGGTCACCCGGTACTCCGGCGGCTTCCCGCCCTTGCCGTCGCAGGCAGTCTCGCGGACCCGGCCGCTGCCCGCGCCGTAGACGCAGTCGCCGACGATGGTGCGGGGGCCTCCGCCGCCGCCCGGGTCGCCGGGGTGCGGGGCCTCCAGCTTGCGCATGCAGGCGTAGCCCTGCGGGACCGCGCCGTCGCCGTTCTCGTCCGAGGAGGGCCGGGTCTCGCTGATGTGCAGGACGAAGTCCGTGGTCGGCGGGCACAGCGGGCCGCCGGCGACCCTGCCGTCGTAGCGGGCGACCACGCGCGCGGCGGCCCGTTCACTGGTGCAGGGCACCTCGGTGAAACCGGTCGTCCCGAAGGAACTGCACTCGGCGACCTCGAGGAACACCGCCCCGTAGCCGGAGGGCGCGGCCGAGGCCGTCACCGCGGGGGGTGCGGCGTCCGCGGAGTCCGACCAGCGGTCGCAGCCGGCCAGCGCGGCCGGGGCCAGCAGCAGTACGCACACCGACCCGGCCCAACGCCGACCCACCGAGCTGGCTCGCATGTCTTCCCCCCGATACCCCTGCCCACGGGGGGGTGCACCGCCCCGGGGAGCCGGCGGGAGGGCTAGGGGTGGTTGGCCGGGAGGAGGGGTGGGAGGGGGGGGGGGGGGGGGTAGTATA
>NZ_JBHWEL010000039.1:0-39087 GCF_042734135.1 Streptomyces sp. NPDC059668
CCCCTGGACCCCCGCTTCGCCCGAAGGGCTCGTCCTCAAACGCCGGACGGGCTGACATGCCTGGCCCGGGCGTCAGCCTTTCAGCGCGGCCTCGCACCTCGGCCTTACGCCTCCAGCGCAGGCCCGCATCTCCAGCCCGTCCGGCGCTTGAGGACAAGGCCCTTAAGGCCGATACGGGGGTCTGGGGGCGGAGCCCCCAGGGACGGGCCGGGACGGGACAGCGACCCCCTCCCACCCGAACCCCCAGGAACCGCCCCCACGGCACAACCAGGCCGGCAGGCCACGTCACGACCCAATCACGATCTTCCACTTGACACCGCAGGCGCTCTTGCCGCCCTTAAGGCCCCGGGCGTAGACCAGACCGCACGGGACAGCGCCGGACGTTCGACGAGGAACGAAGAACGGGGCAGAAATGCGCACATCGCTTCGTACAGACAGGTCGCACACGCACTCGACGCACAGGGCCGCACAGGCCGCCGCAGCCGCCGTCATCGCCGGCGCACTCGCCCTCACCGCATGCGGCGGCAGCGACGACAAGAAGAGTGACGACGGCAAGAGCGGCGCCGCCACCGGCGACACGGCCGGCAGCGGCGGGAGTGTCAGTCTGCCCAAGCTCGACGGCGCGAGCCTGGAGGTCGCCGCCGTGTGGACGGGCCCCGAACAGGCCAACTTCAAGAAGGTGCTGGCGGAGTTCGAGAAGCGCACCGGCGCGAAGGTCACCTTCGTCCCGGCGCAGGACCCGATCATCAACTTCCTCGGTTCGAAGATCGCGGGCGGCGCGCCGCCGGACGTCGCGCTGCTCCCCCAGGTCGGCGCCATCAAGCAGGCCGTCGAGAAGAAGTGGGCCAAGCCGGTCGGTCCCGAGGCCCAGGCCCAGCTCGCCAAGAACTACTCGCAGGGCTGGCAGGACCTCGGCAAGGTCGACGGCAAGCAGTACGGCGTGTACTACAAGGCGGCCAACAAGTCGCTGGTCTGGTACAACACGAAGGTCTTCGAGAACGCGGGGGCGAAGGAGCCCACCACCTGGAAGGACTTCCTCGCCACCGCCCAGACCGTCTACGACTCCGGGGTCACCCCCGTCTCCGTGGGCGGCGCGGACGGCTGGACCCTCACCGACTGGTTCGAGAACATCTATCTCTCCCAGGCCGGCCCGGAGAAGTACGACCAGCTCGCCCAGCACAAGATCAAGTGGACGGACCCGTCCGTGAAGGACGCGCTGACCACGCTCGCCCAGCTGTGGGGCAACAAGAACTACCTCGCGGGCGGCCCGGACGGCGCGTTGCAGACGGAGTTCCCGGCCTCGGTGACCCAGACGTTCACCGGCGGCGACCAACCCAAGGCGGCCATGGTCTTCGAGGGCGACTTCGTGGGCGTCAACATCGCGGAGACGAAGGCGAAGATCGGCACGGACGCGAAGGTGTTCCCGTTCCCGGCGGTGGGCGACAAGGCGCCCGTCGTCAGCGGCGGCGACGCGGCCGTCCTGCTGAAGGACTCCAAGGCGGGGCAGGCCCTGCTGACCTTCCTCGCATCGCCCGACGCGGCGACCATCCAGGCCAAGCTCGGCGGTTACCTCTCGCCCAACAAGAGCGTGGCGAACTCCGCGTATCCGAACGCCGTGCAGCAGTCGATGGCGAAGGCCCTGATCGCCGCCGGCGACGACTTCCGCTTCGACATGTCCGACCAGGCCCCGCAGTCCTTCGGCGGTACGCCCGGCAAGGGCGAGTGGAAGGAGCTCCAGGACTTCCTGAAGAACCCCAAGAACGTGGCGGGGACGCAGGCGAAACTGGAGGCCGACGCGGCCGCGGCGTACAAGGGCTGATCCCGAGATGACGTCGGCAACGGCGGGAGGGGTCGGCCCGACCCCTCCCGCGGCGACACGGCGCAAGAGCGTGACCGGTACCCGCAGGGCCGTGGCAGTGCTGTTCCTGCTGCCCTCCCTCGTGCTGCTCGGCGCGCTCGTGGTCTACCCGATCGGGTACTCGCTGGTCCGCAGTTTCCTCAATCAGTCCGGTGACGGTTTCGCCGGATTCGACAACTACAAGGCGCTGTTCACGGACGACGGCATCCGCACGGCGCTCAAGAACAACGTCATCTGGGTCGTGTTCGCGCCCACGATCGCGACCGCGCTCGGTCTCGTCTTCGCGGTGCTCACCGAACGGGTGCGCTGGGGCACGGCGTTCAAGCTGGTCGTCTTCATGCCGATGGCGATCTCGATGCTCGCCGCGGGGATCATCTTCCGGCTGGTGTACGACCAGGACCCGGACAAGGGGGTGGCGAACGCGGTCTGGGTCGGGGTGCACGACACCTTCGCGGAGTCGTCCGCGTTCCCGAAGGCCCACCCGGGACGGCAGTCACCGCTCCGGCCGGACAAGGGCGGCTTCGTCACCGGCCAGGCTGTGCGGGCGGGGCAGTCCGTCGCCCTGCCGCTCGTCGGTGTCGCCCCCGACCAGATGCCCGGCAACGCGAAGAAGGCCGTACAGGCAGCCGTCGAGCCGGGCAAGGTCACCGGCACGGCCTGGCAGGACTTCACCCGCGGCAAGGGCGTCGGCAGGCTCGGGCAGGCCGACCCGAGCGAGCTGGGCTACGCAGGCATGAGGGTCGAGGCCGTCAAGGACGGCAAGGTGGTCGCCTCCACGAAGGTGCGCGACAACGGCACGTTCACGCTGCCGGCCCAGGCCGACGGGGCCCTGCTCCGGCTCCCCGCGAGCAACTTCAAGGAGCCGTACAACGGCCTCGACTGGCTCGGCCCGTCCCTCGTCACCCCGGCGATCATCGGCTCGTACATCTGGATGTGGGCCGGTTTCGCGATGGTGCTGATCGCGGCGGGACTCGCGGGCCTGCCGCGGGAACTGCTGGAGGCCGCCCGGGTCGACGGCGCGAACGAGTGGCAGGTCTTCAGAAGGGTCACGGTGCCGCTGCTCGCCCCGGTGCTCGCGGTCGTCGCCGTCACCCTGATGATCAACGTCCTGAAGGTCTTCGACCTGGTCTTCATCATCGCGCCGGGCTCGTCCCAGGACGACGCCAACGTGCTGGCCCTCGAGCTGTACCGCAAGGGCTTCTCCGAGGACCAGCCGGGCATAGCGAGCGCCATCGCGGTGTTCCTGCTGCTGCTCGTGATCCCGGTGATGCTGTTCAACATCCGACGGCTCCGGCGGGAGGTACGGCGATGACCACACACGCCGGCACGGTCACCAAGACCACGCCCGTCACCGCCCGGGAGAAGGCCAGGACCTCGCTCGGCTCCCGTCTCGCGAGCGGCGTCAGCGGCGGGATCGTACGCGTCTTCCTGCTGCTCGTCGGCCTGTTCTGGCTGGTGCCGACCATCGGGCTGCTGCTGTCCTCGCTGCGCAGGCCGGAGGACATGAGCGCGTCCGGCTGGTGGAAGGTGTTCAGTGAGCCCTCGCAGCTCACCGTGGACAGCTACCAGAAGCTCCTGGAGAACAGCGACATCACCAACTCGTTGCTGAACACGGTGCTGATCACGGTTCCGGCGACCCTTCTGGTCGTGGTGATCGGCTCGCTCGCGGGCTACGCGTTCGCCTGGATGGAGTTCCCCGGCCGCGACTGGTGGTTCCTCGGCACCGTCGGCCTGCTGGTCGTCCCCGTGCAGGTGGCGCTGATCCCGATCGCCGAACTCTTCGGGAAGATCGGCATCTTCGGAACGATCTTCGGTGTGATCCTCTTCCACGTGGGCTTCGGCCTGCCCTTCGCGGTGTTCCTGCTGCGGAACTTCTTCGCGGAGATCCCGCGAGAACTGCTGGAGGCGGCCCGGCTGGACGGCGCGGGCGAACTGCGCCTGTTCGTACGGGTCGTGATGCCGCTGGGCGGTCCCGCGATCGCCTCGCTGGGCATCTTCCAGTTCCTGTGGGTGTGGAACGACATGCTGGTCGCCCTGGTCTTCTCCGACTCGGGCAGCCAGCCGATCACGGTCGCCCTGCAGACCCAGGTACGCCAGTTCGGCAACAACATCGACGTACTGGCGCCGGGCGCCTTCATCTCGATGGTGATCCCGCTGGCCGTGTTCTTCGCGTTCCAGCGGCAGTTCGTGTCCGGCGTGATGGCGGGCGCGGTCAAGTAGCGGTACGGCAGGGCGGATCGAGGGGCGGGCCGGACACCGGTTCGCCCCTCGGCGTTCACCCGGGGTCCCCCATATGCCACATCTGGCGTAACCAAGTCACCCCTTCGGCCGTTGCCGGGCAGTATGCCCGCGCCGACCCATGGATGTCCGTTGCCCAGGTTCAGTGTCATCGTCCCCGCGTACAAGGTTCAGGCGTACCTGCACGAATGCCTCGAATCCGTGCTGGAGCAGTCCTGTCCCGACCTCGAACTGATCGCCGTCGACGACTGCTCGCCCGACGCCTGCGGCGCGATCATCGACGAGTTCGCCGAGCGTGACACCCGCGTCCGCCCCGTGCACCTGCCGCGGAACGTGGGCCTGGGGCACGCCCGCAACGCGGGACTCGAACAGGCCACCGGCGACTACCTGGTCTTCCTCGACGGCGACGACACCCTCACGCCGGACGCGCTGCACGCCATCGCCGACCGGCTGAAGGAGACCGGCGAACCGGACGTCCTGGTCTACGACTACGCGCGCACCTACTGGTCGGGCGAGGCGGTCCGCAACCAGTTCGCGGCGCACCTCACCGAGGAGGGCCCGGCGCCCTTCCGGCTCGACGACCGGCCGGGGCTGCTCAAGGTCCTCATGGTGGTGTGGAACAAGGCGTACCGGCGGGAGTTCGTCGAGCGCGCGGGCTTCACCTTCCCGCCCGGGTACTACGAGGACACGCCGTGGACGTATCCGGTGCTGACCTCCGCCGGGACGATCGCCACCCTCGACCGGGTCTGTGTGCACTACCGCCAGCGCCGCCAGGGCAACATCCTCGGCACCAGCAGCCGCAAGCACTTCGACATCTTCGCCCAGTACGACCGGGTGTTCGCGCACCTCGACGCGCACCCGGAACTGGAGCACTGGCGCCCGGTCCTGTTCCGCCGCATGGTCGACCACCTCTCGACGGTGTTCACCAAGCGGGACCGGCTGCCGCGCGGCACCCGCGCCGAGTTCCTGCGCGCGGCCCGCGCCCACTACCGCCGCCACCGCGCGCCGGGCGCCCCGGTCCGCCTGCGCACCCGCGTCCGGCACGCCCTGGTACGGCTCGGCAACCACCGCACGTACCGGCTGCTGTCGCTGGCCTCGCGCGTCCACAAGAAGACGCTGCGCCGCGCCAAGGAACTGCTCCGCGGGGCCCGCGGCGCGGCGCTCCAGTTCCACTACCGAGTGCAGCTCCGGCTCCCGCTGCGCGCCGACCGCGCCGTCTTCTCCAGCTACTGGGGGCGCGGTCACGGCTGCAACCCCGGCGCCCTGGAGTCCGCGTTCCGCGACCTCGCGCCGCACATCCGCACCGCGTGGATCGCGCACCCCGAGCACCACCACACGATCCCGCCCTCGACGCGCCGGCTGCGGCCCGGTTCGGCCGGGTACTGGACGGCGCTGGCCCGCTCCAAGTACCTGGTCAACAACGTCAACTTCGACCGCAGGCTGGTCAAGCGGCGCGGCCAGATCATGATCCAGACCCAGCACGGCACCCCGCTCAAGCGGATGGGCCTCGATCTTCAGGACCGTCCGGCCGCCGCCCGCGGCACTGACTTCGCCGAGCTGCTGCGCAGCGCCGACAAGTGGGACTACTGCCTGTCCGGCAACCGCCACTCCACCCTGGTCTGGGAGCGGGTCTTCCCGGCCGCCTTCACCACGCTGGAGTACGGCCTGCCGCGCAACGACGTGTTCCAGCGGGCGACTTCGGCGGACGTGGCGCGGCTGCGCGAGTCCCTGGGCGTCCCCGCGGGCGCGGTCGCGGTCCTCTACGCGCCGACGTACCGCGACTACCGGCGCGCCCAGCGCCTCACCCTCGACCTGGAGCGTGTCCTGCGCCGGCTCGGCCCGCGCTTCGTCGTGCTGGCCCGCGCCCACCACGCGTTCACGGGTCCCCTCACCACCGTGACCGGGGGCCGGCTCATCGACGTCTCCGACCACCCGAGCGTCGAGTCCCTCTGTCTCGCCTCGGACGCGCTGGTCACCGACTACTCGTCCTTGATGTTCGACTACGCGGCCCTCGACCGGCCGATCGTGATCCACGCGGAGGACTGGGAGGCGTACGAGGCCTCCCGCGGCACCTACTTCGACGTGCGCACCCTCCCGCCGGGCGAGGTCGTGCGGACCGAGGACGAACTGGTCGACGTCTTCGCGGGCGGACACTGGAGCGGCTCCCGGTCGGCACACCTGCGGGCCGCGTTCCGCGAGCGTTTCTGCCCGTACGAGGACGGGTTCGCCGCCGAGCGGGTGGTGCGCCACGTCGTGCTGGGCGAGAGCGGCGGCCTGCCGCGGCCCGTCCCGCTCGCCGAGCGTCACCCGGTCCCGTCGGCCGTTCAGGACCACCCGGTGCCGCCTCTCACCGCGGTGCCCGCGCCGGGTTCCCCCGTCCCCGCCACCGAGACCCTCTGAACCGGAGCAGGCATGCCCTCCAGCCCCTCCCGGCCCACGCCGTCCCGGCCCGCCACCTGGCGTCCGGCCGGCCGGCCGGGTCGATGACACCCCTGCCCCGGCACACCCGAGACCTCAGCGCCCTGTGAGAGAAAGAGCAGAATGCCCCGCTTCAGCATCATCGTCCCCACCCACGGAGTCGCCGGACGGCTGGCCCTCGCACTGGACTCGGTCCTCGGCCAGTCCTTCGGCGACTTCGAGCTGATCACGGTCTGCGACGGGCCGGACTCCCCGGCGGGCGAGGTGGCCGCCGGGTACGCCGCGCGGGACTCCCGGGTCGTCCCGGTGCACTCCCCGCCGTCGGACGGGCTGAGCGCGGCGCGCAACACCGGGATCGGGGCGGCGGCCGGCACGTATCTGCTCTTCCTGGACGGTGACGACGTCCTGGTGCCGGGCGCGCTGGGGGTCCTGGACGACGGGCTGCGCGAGGAGCCCGACGTCCTGTACTTCGCGCACGAGCGGGTCCACTGGTGGGACGTCGAGACCAGCACGCCCCCTCTCCCGACGACACCCGAGGGGGTCTTCGCGCCCGGCCGGGCTCCGCGGCTGACCGGTGTGCTGCTGCCGGCCTGGAGCGCGGCCTACCGGCGGGGCTTCCTGCGCGAGCGTCGGCTCTCCTTTCCCCAGGGCCACTTCACGGACCTGGGCTGGGGCGGTCTGGTGAACGTCGCGGCCGAGCGGGTGGCGGTGCTGCGCTCGGTCCTCGTACGCCATCTGCTGCGCCGGCAGGGCAGCCGGCTGAACGAACCGGGCGAGCACCAGTTCCACCTGCTCGACCAGGTCGACCTCGTGCTCGGGCGGGCCGCCGCACAGGGGCTGTCCGAGGAGCGGTCTAGGGCGCTGTTCGGCGACCTCTTCACGGCGGTGCTGAAGTCGGCGGCCCATCCCCGACGGCTTCCCCTGAGCCGGCGCCGGGCCTTCTTCCGCCGCGCGGGCAGGCTCTACCGTCTGCACCGCCCGGCCGGTTTCCGGCCCCCGGCGGGCCGGATCGGGGTGCAGCACCGGCTGCTGGCGGCCGGTGCGTACAGCGCGTTCCGTGCGCTGCGCGGTGTCAACCGGCGGCTTCCGAAGGTCTGGGGGAAGGTGCCGCGTCCCCGGCTGCTGCGCACCCGTACGCGGTACGCGGCGCAGCTGCGCCGCCCGCTGGACGAGAACCTCGCGGTGTACTGCGCCTACTGGGGGCGCGGCTACGCCTGCAACCCGGCCGCGATCCACGCCAAGGCCCGTGAACTCGCCCCGCACATCAGGGGGGTGTTCCTGGTCGAGGCGGACGCGGTGGACGGGCTGCCCGCGGGCGTGGAGCACGCGGTGATCGGCAGCGCCCGCTCCTGGGAGGTGCTGGCCCGCGCCAAGTACCTGGTCAACAACGCCAATTTCGCGGACGGTGTCGTCAAGCGCCCCGGCAGTGTGCACCTGCAGACCCAGCACGGCACCCCGCTGAAGAAGATGGGCGTCGACCAGTCGACGTACCCGGTGGTGGCCGCGGCGACCGGCAGCTTCGCCAAGCTGCTGACGCGGGTGGACCGCTGGGACTACAACCTCTCCTCCAACCGGCACTCCACCGAGATGTGGGAGCGGGCGTTCCCGGGCACGTACGAGGCCCTGGAGTACGGCTATCCGCGCAACGACGTCTACTGCACGGCGACCGCCGAGGACGTGGCCCGGGTGCGCCGGGAGCTGGGCGTGCCCGAGGGCAGGACCGCTCTCCTGTACGCGCCGACGCACCGGGACTACAGCACGGGTTTCGAGTCCCGGCTGGATCTGGAGGCGTTCTGCGAGGAGATCGGCGACTCCTTCGTCGTGCTGCTGCGCGCCCACTACTTCTACGACGGGGGTGGTCGTGCGGGCAGCGGCCGGATCATCGACGTGACCGGGCACCGCTCCTCGGAGGACGTCTGCCTGGCCGCCGACGCGCTGATCACGGACTACTCGTCGATCATGTTCGACTACGCCAACCTCGACCGTCCGATCGTCGTGTACGCGGACGACTGGGAGGTGTACCAGGAGACGCGGGGCGTCTACTTCGACCTGCTCCAGGCGCCGCCGGGGCCGGTGGCCCGTACCCCCGGGGAGCTCGCGCGGGTGTTCCGCGACGGCTCCTACGCGGACGGTTCCTCGCGGGCCCTGCGGGCCGGGTTCCGGGAGCGGTTCTGTGCGTTCGACGACGGGCAGGCCGCCGAACGGGTCGTCCGCAGAGTGCTGCTGGGCCAGCCGCCCGAGGCGATCCCCCCGGTGATCCCGCTCGCCGAGCGCCTTCCGGCCCCCGCCGCGTCCACCCTCGTAAGGAGCTGACGTGCCCCGCTTCAGCATCATCGTCCCCGTCTTCAAGGTGCAGGGCTTTCTGCGCGAGTGCCTCGACTCGGTCCTGGAGCAGTCGTACGCCGATCTCGAGGTGATCGCCGTCGACGACTGCTCGCCGGACGGCTGCGGCGCGATCCTCGACGAGTACGCGGCCCGCGACCCGCGCGTGCGGGTGCTGCACCTGCCGCGGAACGTGGGGCTCGGCCGTGCCCGGAACGCCGGAATGCCGTACGCGAGCGGGGAGTTCCTCTTCTTCCTGGACAGCGACGACACGCTCACGCCGGGCGCGCTGCGTGCCGTCGCCGACCGTCTGGACGAGACCGCCGGCCCGGACGGCACCCCCGGTCCCGATGTGCTCGTGTTCGACTACGCGCGCACCTACTGGTGGGGCGGGACCCGCCGCAACGCCCTCGCGCATCTGCTGTCCGAGGCGGGCGACGGCACCTTCCGCGCCGCCGAGCACCCGGAGATCCTCGAACTGCTGATGGTGGTGTGGAACAAGGTCTACCGCCGCGAGTTCGTCGAGCGGGAGGGCTTCACCTTCCCGCCCGGTTACTACGAGGACACGCCCTGGACCTTCCCGGTCATGCTCAGCGCCGAGCGGATCGCCACGCTCGACCGGATCTGTCTGAACTACCGGCAACGGCGTCAGGGCAACATCCTGTCCACCACCAGCCGCAAGCACTTCGACATCCACGACCAGTACGAGCGGGTCTTCGCGTTCGTGGACTCCCGCCCGGAGCTGGCGCGCTGGCGCCCGTATCTGCACCGCAAGATGGGCGAGCACTGTCTCGACATCCTCGCCAAGCCGGACCGGCTGCCGCCCTCCGACAAGGCGGAGTTCTTCTCGCGCACGGCCGCGCTCTTCCGCAGGCACGGCAGCGGTCCCGTCCCGCCCGAACTGCGCGTCCTGACGGGTGGTTACGCCCGCTACCGGGCCCGGCGGGAGGCTGCCCGGGCCGGCGGGGTGCTGGTGCGGCGCGGGCAGCAGGCGCGTTCGGCCGCGGTCACCCGGGTCAAGCGCGGCTGGTCCGCGGCGTACGGACTCCGGCCGCTGGACCCCGGCCTCGCGGTGTACTCGGCGTTCTCGCACCGCGGGGTGCTCGGCGACCCGGGTGCCGTCTACCGCGCGGCCCGTGAACTCGCCCCGCACATCAGGGGGGTGTGGGTGGTGCGCGCGGACCAGGCGGCGCTGCTGCCGCCCGGTGTCGAGCACGTCACCCCGGACTCGCTCGCCTTCCGCCGGGTGACCGCGCGGGCGACGTACTTCGTCAACAACGTCAACTGGCCGGGCTCCCTGGTCAAGCGCGAGGGCAGCGTCCACATCCAGACCCACCAGGGCACGCCGCTGAAGTACATGGGCGCGGACCTGCTGGGCAAGCCCGGTGCCCGGTACGGCTTCGACGTGCCGCAGATGCTGCGCCGCGCGGACCGCTGGGACTACAGCCTGGTCGCCAACCGCCACTCCGAGCTGGTCTGGGACCGCGCCTACCCCTGTCACTTCACCTCGCTGCGCACCGGGAGCCCCCGCAACGACGCCCTCGTACGGGCGCGGCCCGAGGACGGGCTGCCGGTCCGGGCGCGTCTCGGCATCCCGGCCGGCCACCGGGTGGTGCTGTACGCGCCGACGCGCCGCGACTACGTCAGGGGCGGCCACCTCGACCGTGTCGATCTCGCCCGGTTCGCCGACGACCTCGGCGAGGGCCACACCCTCGTCGTACGTCTGCACCCCTCGCTGGCGGACGGTCCGGCGCGCGGGGCGGGGCTGTCCGAGCTGCACCGGCGCGGGGTCGTGGTCGACGCGACGGACGAGCCGCACGTCGAGGAGCTGATGCTCGCCTCCGACGTACTGGTCACGGACTACTCGGCCCTTCTGTTCGACTACGCCAACCTGGACCGGCCGATCGTGGTGCACGCCGACGACTGGGGCGCGTACGCGGCGAGCCGGGGCGCGTACTTCGACATCACGGCCGACGCGCCGGGCCATGTGGCCCGCTCGTACCGGGAGCTCACGCAGCTGTTCGAGTCCGGGGCGTGGCAGGACGCGGAGTCGACGCGGCTGCGCGCCGGTTTCCGGGCGCGGTTCTGCGCGTTCGACGACGGCCGGGCCGCCGAGCGGGTGGTGCGGACGCTGATGCTCGGTGAGCACGTCGAGGGTGCGGTGCCCGTCGTCCAGGTGCCCGCGCAGGCGGGGCACGACGTCCTCACCTCGTCGTGAGCGTCCCGGTGGACGTCCTTCCGGGGACCCGGCCCGCGCGGTTCTGGGTGATCGTCCTGGCCGCCGTCTTCGCCGTCCTTCAGCTCGCGAACGTCACCGGCCGGGACACCCCCGACAGCAAGAACTACCTCTCGTACGCGCTGAGTCTGGGCGGCGCGGGCAAGCACGAGGCGGCCTCGCTCACCATCGACTACGTCTGTGCCGGCAGGGCCTCCCTCGCACGCCGTGACCAGAGCGTCGACGTGCTGCGCTTCCACGCGCCGAGCCCCACCCGGCGGGTCCTCGAGGAGTGCCGGCGCGAGCAGTGGGAGGCGGTGTCGAAGCGGCTGCGGGCCGGGCAGACCTCGGGGCACACCGTGCCGTTCATGTCGGCGCGCTTCATGCGGATCTTCGAGGCGCGGCCCGGGTATCCGGCGCTGCTGGCCCCGTTCGTCACCGTCCTCGGGGTGAAGTGGGGCGTGTGGGTGTCGAGCGTCCTCGTCACCGTCGCCGGCGGCGTGCTCGCCTTCCTCGTGCTGCGCACCCTGCGCGCCCCCGTCGTCGCGGCCCTGACCGGGCAGGCGCTCTTCTACGTCCTGCCGTGCGGTACGACCGCCATGCGCCCGATGACCGAGGGCCTGCTGCTGGACCTGACGCTGGCCGCGCTGTGGGGCTGCGCGCTGGCGCTGGAGGGCCGTGCGCGCGCCGGGAGCCTGCTGGTCGGGGGCTCGCTGGCGGCGCTCTTCACGGTGAAGCACTCACAGGCCTTGTTCCTCGGGCTGTGCCTGGCGGGCGCGTGCGCGGTGACCGGCGTGCGGCGCGGGGGGCTGCGCCGGCCGTGGCACGGGCTCACGCCACCGCTCAGGGCGATCGGCTCGACGGCGGCCGGGGCGGTCGTGGTCACGGTCCTCGCGGCGCGGGCGCTGCGCTACCCGTCCGAGTCGGAGAGCCTCCAGGATCTGCTCACGGGACACTTCGCCGTACCCGACCGCATCCGCCCGTGGCCGGAGTTCCTGCATCTCGAAGCCGACTTCTGGGTGGAGTGGCTGCGCCGCGAGCTGTGGGAGCCGTTCGTCCTCGCGGCCCTGGCGGCCGGGGCCTGGGGGGTGGGGCGGCAGCGTCCGGCCTTCGCCGTCCTGCTGCTCGCGGGCGCGCTCACCGGCGTCCTCAACCAGGCCGGGCATCCCGACATCACCATCTACGGGGACCGGCTGATCGTACTGGTGTGGGTGCTGCCGGTGGTGGGGATCCCGCTGCTGCTGGAACGGTCCGTACGGCCGCGGCCGCGGGGCCTGGACACGGTGCCGGGACCCCTGCGCGCGGACACCGAGGTCACCCGGTGAGGGTGCGGGGCGGACACCCGGGCGGGTCGGGTCACCGCGGGGCGGTGACGGCCGGGCACGCCCGCCGCCCCGTGCCCCTCGCGGAGACGGGGCACGGGGCGGCGTGGCACGGCGCGGTACTACTCGACGACGAGCTCGACCGGGATGTTGCCGCGGGTGGCGTTGGAGTAGGGGCAGACCTGGTGGGCCTGCTCGACCAGCTTGCGGCCGGTGGCCTGGTCCACGGAGTCGGGGAGCTCGACGCGCAGCGTGACGGCGAGGCCGAAGCCCTCGCCCTGCTTGCCGATGCCGACCTCGCCGGTCACCGAGGCCTCGCTGACGTCGACCTTCGCCGCGCGGCCGACAAGGCCGAGGGCGCTGGCGAAACAGGCGGCGTAACCGGCGGCGAACAGCTGCTCGGGGTTGGTGCCCTGCCCGTTGCCGCCCATCTCCACCGGCACGGCCAGCTGAAGGTCGAGCTTGCCGTCGGAGCTGACGGCACGACCGTCACGGCCGTGGGTGGCGGTGGCGACAGCGGTGTAGAGCGCGTCCATGGAGACCATCCCTCTCAGGTGAATGTCCTGTCGGAGCGGCCCGTCCGGCCGCTTCGCTGGGTCAATTAGAGCACGCAATTCAATTGCACACAACTTAATGATGGGCGAGAGCTATCCTGTGGGTATGACCGCCACGCCGACCCCGCGCCCCGAGGCCCCGTCCGACGGGGACTACCTCCGTCTCGACCAGCAGATCTGCTTCTCCCTGAACGCGGCGTCGCGCGCCTTCGGCGGCGTCTACCGGGTGATCCTCAAGGACCTCGGGCTGACCTACCCGCAGTACCTCGTGATGCTGGTGCTGTGGGAGCACGGCGAGCTGCCCGTGAAGAAGGTCGGCGAACACCTGCGGCTCGACTCCGGGACCCTGTCGCCGCTCCTCAAGCGGCTGGAGGCGGCCGGCCTGGTACGGCGTGAGCGCAGCGCCCTCGACGAGCGCTCCGTGCACGTCCATCCCACCGAAGAGGGCACCGCCCTGCGCGAGCGTGCCCTGCAGGTACCGCGCCGGATCGCCGCCGCGACGGGCTTCGAGCTCGGCGAGATCGTCGAACTGCAGTCCCGTCTGGACCGGCTGACGGCCGCGCTGGACGACGCGGCCCGGGAAGAGGCGCCGGACCGCGCTCCGGGCCGGTAGGCCTACACCGGACCGGTAGGCCTACACCGGGCCGAGGGGGGCGCCCGGGTCGTCCGCCGCCGGATTGCGTACATACAGACGCAGGGTGATCCCCCGGCGCGCGAGTTGCTCGCGCAGGGTGAAGTCCTCACCGATCACGGTGACTTTGACCCGCTCGGTCGGGGTGTGCGGGCACCAGCCCGACCGCGCCGCGAACGGCGCGGCGACCACCCACACATGGTCGAGTCCGGCGAGCCGGCGGCGCAGTTCGGCGGGGCCCTCCTCCTCGCCGTACAGCGTCCCGGAGGCCGTCGCGGAAGCCCGGAGCGCGATGTCACGGGCCCCGCGGAAGCCCGCCGGATAGGCCAGCGCGGACCGCCGGGCGAGCGAGGGCAGGAACAACACCGGGTCGCCGGGACGCAGTTCGCGCCCGACGGCGTCGGAGACGGCGGCGAGGTTGTCGGGGCGCCGGTCGGGGGCGCGGTCCTGGCACAGCAGGGGGAACTGGGCGGAGAGCGCGAGCGCGACCGCGAGGACCCCGGCGAGGGCGGCCACCGGCAGCCGCATCCTCGTCCGCGCCGTCCACGGCGACCTCGCTCCCGTCCACCGCGCCCACGGCCGCGCCACCGCCCGCGCCAGCCGGTCCGTCCCGGCGGCGGCCAGCAGCGGCGCCCCCGCCAGGGCGTAGAAGACGTACCGCTCGTCGTACAGCGGCCAGAAGCGGGAGACCGTGATCAGCACGGCCGGCGGAAGCACCATCAGCGGCGCGGCGACCGCCGCGAGGGTCACCTCCCCGCGCGGCACCGGCATCAGCACCCCCAGGGCGACGAGGAACAGGTAGGGCACGAAGACCGGCTGGGTCGGCCCGGCGAACGCCCGCAGCAGCCGGTCCACGCTCTCCCAGTCCGGCGCCGTCAGCCACGCGACCTGCCCGGACTGCCCGTGCGAGACCAGGACCAGCGGCGACAGCGCCAGCACCGCCCCGGCGGCCGCGCGCCCCCACCTGCGCCAGACCCGGCGCGGCAGCCGGGCCGCGGCCAGGGTCGTGGCGTGCGCGAGCAGCAGGAGCACCGCGAACTCGTGCAGCAGACAGGTCAACGCGACCGTCGCGCCGTACGCCCACCAGACCCTCGTCCCCGCCGACCGCACCCCCTTGACCAGGAGCAGCGTCGCCGCCGCCGCGCCCGCCGCGACCAGCGCGTACGACCGGCCCTCCTGGGCGAAGTGCCCGGCCATGGGGGTGACGGCGTACAGCAGTCCCGCCCACAGGCCGACCCGCGGGCGGCACAGCCGGACGCCGAGGGCGGCGACGAGGCCCGCGGCGGCCGCGGCGCCGCAGACCGAGGGGAGCCGGAGCGCGACCTCGCCGGGGTCGGAGGCGAGGACGGCGTGCATGAAGAGGTAGTAGAGGCCGTGCACCGCGTCCACGTGGTGCAGCAGATGCCAGATCTGCGGGACCGAGCGCCGCGCGACCTGGAAGGTGGCGGCCTCGTCGCGCCACATGCCGCCGCGGTCGAGCCCCCAGAGCCCGAGCGCGAGCATGACGAGCACGGGCAGCAGGACCGCCACGACCTCCGCGACGACCACCGGACGGCCGGCTCCGGACCGCTTCATCAACACCCTCACCATGAGACCGATTTAGTACTATTAGCTAACCTTTAAAGGGTCTTGGCGGCGTATCGCCGCCCTTGAGGCATTGGGGAAGCTTACGATCCGGCATTGATGAGCGTTTACCTGAGCCCCCGACACCGCCTGCTCCCCCTCGCCGCGGCCTGGGTCGTCACCCGCGCCCTGATGCTGTGGCTGCTCGCGCACGACCACCTCGCCGTACTGGGCGGCGGCGGGGTCTCCCGCGAGGTCAGCCATCTGTACTTCCGCTGGTACGGCGTCCTGTCGCACGGCGCCTGTCCGGTGGGCGACCGGCTGTGGCAGTACCCGCCGGGCGCGGGCGCGGTCCTGCTCTCGCCCGCGCTGCTGCCGGGCCTGACGTACCCGCAGGCCTTCGTCACCCTCACGCTCCTCGCGGACGCCGTGATCGCGGTGGCACTCGTGCGCGCGGGCTCCCGGGCGGGCCGCAGTCTGCGGGGCGCGACGCTGTGGACGCTGGGCCTGCCGCTGCTGCTCCACGTGCCGCTCGCCCGTTACGACGTCCAGGTCACGGCGTTCGCGGTGACCTCCCTGCTGGCCCTGCCGCGCTCCCCGCGCGCGTGCGGGGCGTTCGCCGCGTGCGGCGCCCTGGTGAAGGTCTGGCCCGCACTGGCCCTGCTGGGCACCCCGCGCGGCCGTACCACCCGGGAGGCCTGGACGTCGGCGGCCGTCGCGGCGGCCGTCCTGCTCGCCGTCCTGACGGCGGCCTTCAGCGACCCCTTCGACTTCCTGCGCCAGCAGGGCGGCCGGGGCGTGCAGATCGAGTCGCTCGGCGGCACGGTCCTCGGTTTCGCGCGCCACGCGGGCTGGCGGGGCAGCGTGCGCTACCAGTACGGCGCGATGGAGTTCGTGGGCCCGTACGTCCCCACCGTCGCCGCGGCCTCGCTCGCGCTCACGCTCGTCTGCCTCGGGCTCCTGCTGGTGTGGCGGGTGCGTGCGCGGCGCTGGACGCTCGCCACCCCCAACGACGCGGCGCTCACCGCCGTGCTGCTGTTCACGGTGACCAGCCGGGTGATCAGCCCCCAGTACATGGTGTGGCTGCTCGGCCTGTCCGCCGTCTGCCTGACCTCGCGTCACACCACCCAGCGCCCGGTGGCCGCGCTGATCGTGGCGGCGACCGCGGTCAGCTCCGTGGTCTATCCGGGCCTGTACGAGGAGGTCACCCGGAGCACCTGGACGGGCTGCCTGCTGATGCTCGTACGCAACGGTCTGCTGGCGACGGCCGCCGCGCTGTCCCTCACCCGGCTGTGGCGTTCCGGCCTCCCCGCGAGAAAACGGGCCGAGGCCGCCGCGCCCGCCCGGGACCCGCGACGGGCCCCCGCCGTCTCCCCGACCGGACACTGAACACCTCTCGACGGAATATTTCCGACACCACCTACGATTTCGGTCAGTGAACCCATGAAGCCTCAGCACGCGCAGGTCTGTGTCGTCGTCATCGGGTACAACGACGCCGCCCACGTGACGGACGCGGTGCGCTCGGCACTCGCACAGGGACCGGCCGTCCGGGAGGTGCTCGCGGTCGACGACGGGTCGACCGACGGGAGCGCCGGCCTGCTCGGCCGGCTCGCCGCCGGGGAGCCGCGCCTGCGGGTCGTCCGCCGCCCGGCGAACAGCGGCGGCTGCGGCAGCCCCCGCAACGACGGCATCGACGCGACGACCGCCCCGTACCTGATGTTCCTGGACAGCGACGACGTGCTGCCGCCGGGCGCGGTCGACGCGCTGCTCGGCGCGGCGCTGGAGCGGCGCGCCGAGGTCACGGCGGGTCTGTGCGTGCGCCGCGAGCTGCCCTCCGGCCGCGAGACCCCGTGGCAGCGCGCGCTCTACGCCGAACCGGCCGTGTTCCCCCACCCGTCCCGGCGGCCGCGCCTGGTCCACGACACGCTCTGCGTCAACAAGCTGTACCGGACCGACTTCCTGCGTGAGCACCGCGTCCGCTTCCCCGAGGGCCGCCACCCCTACGAGGACTTCGTGTTCACCGCGCGGGTGCTGGCCGCCGGGCCGCGCGTCGCGCTGATCCCCGACACCGTGTACGTCTGGCACGTACGGCGCGCCGCCGAACGGCTGTCGATCTCACTCGACCGCGCCGACATCGACAACTGGCGGGCCAGGACGGCGGCCGGCCGGACCGCCCACGCGATCCTCCTCGGCGCCGGCGAGAAGCGCCTCGCGCGCGCCGCCCGCGCCAGGTTCCTCGACCACGAACTGCGCATGTACGCCCGCGAGCTGGAGCTGCGCACCCCCGCGTACCGGCGCGCGTGGTGGGACCTCACACGCGCCCATCTGGCGTCGTTCGACGCGGCCGACCTCACCGTCGACCCGACCGCCCCCGGCCGCCTGATCGCCCGGGTCGTCCTCGCCGCCCCCGGTCCCCGCGACCTCCCCCGGCTCAAGGAACTCGCCGCCCGCCCCGCACGGCTGCGCCCGCCGTACGCGCGCGCCTCCGACGGCACCCCCGTCTGGTCGCACGACCTCCCCCAGGTGACGCTGGACCACCTCCTGCTGCGGCCGGCGCACGTGCTGCCGGCCGCCGTCGACGCCGAACTGCGGCCACGCGCGCGGGCGGCGCTGCTGCGCCTGCGCCTGCACGATCTGTACGGGCGGATCGCGCAGGCCGGCCCGGCCACGGCGGACGTCACGTTCTCGCACCGGGAGGAGGGCCGGACGAGCCCGGGCCCGAGGGTCGCCCTCGCGCCGGACCCGGACCGGGGCGGCTGGTCGGCCGAGACGCCGGTGGACCTGTCGGCGCTGGGCCACGGCACCTGGGACCTGCGGCTGCGGCTCCACTTCCGCGACGGCACGCACCGCGACGTCAGCGCCCACGCGGTCGGCGGCCCGGGGCTGCTGCGCCGCCGCGCGGTCCCGGACGCCCGGCACGGCGTACTGCTGGTGCAGCCGTACCGCACCCACGCGGGGGCGCTGGCGCTGCGACTGGCGCCCGGTTGGCGAGGAATGACCGAAGTGGTACGCCGTCGCCTCGGCCGCCTGCTTCACTGAGGGGCGACCGTGTCACCGGTCCGCGGACATCCCCCGATCCGCGACCGGCGACACCGGCACCCCCGCGGTGGCTTCCGGCGGCACCACGGGACCCGAGGCGACAGAGGCACCGGCACCGGCTCCAGCACCGGTCCACCGACGAGAGGACGACCGTCCATGACCTGGCTGATCACCGGCGGCGCCGGTTACATCGGGGCGCACGTCGTGCGCGCGATGCGGGATGCGGGCGAAGCGGCGGTGGTCTACGACGACCTGTCCACGGGCATCGCGGAACGGCTGCCCGAGGACGTGCCGCTGGTGGTCGGCTCCACCCTGGAAGGGGAGCTGCTGGCCCGGACGCTCACGGGGCACGCCGTCACCGGCGTGGTCCATCTGGCGGCGAAGAAGCAGGTCGGCGAGTCCGTGGACCTGCCGCTGCACTACTACCGGGAGAACGTCGAGGGGCTGCGGGTCCTGCTGGAGGCCGTGACGGCGGCCTCCGTCCGCTCCTTCGTGTTCTCGTCCTCGGCCGCGGTGTACGGGATGCCGTCCGCCGACGCCGGGGAGCTGGTGACGGAGGAGACCCCGTGCGCGCCGATGAGCCCGTACGGCGAGACGAAGCTGGCGGGCGAGTGGATGGTCCGTGCGACGGGCCGCGCGACGGGTCTGTCCACGGCCTGCCTGCGCTACTTCAACGTGGCGGGCGCGGCCGCTCCCGAACTCGCCGATGTCGGGGTCTTCAACCTCGTCCCCATGGTCTTCGAGAAGCTCACGCAGGACGCGCCGCCGCGCGTCTTCGGGGACGACTACCCGACGCCCGACGGGACGTGCGTGCGTGACTACATCCACGTGGTCGACCTCGCGGAGGCGCATGTGGCGGCGGCCCGCGCGCTGGACGCCTCGCCCGGCCGGGAGCTGACCCTCAACATCGGGCGCGGCGAGGGTGTCTCGGTCCGCGAGATGATCGACCTGATCAACGCGGCCACCGGCCACGACCGCCCGCCGGTGACCGCGCCGCGCCGTCCGGGGGACCCGGCCCGGGTCGTCGCCTCGGCCGACCGCATCCGCGGGGAACTGGGCTGGAAGGCGCGCCACGACGTCCAGGACATGATCACTTCGGCCTGGGCGGGGTGGCTGCGGCTGCACCCGGAGGCGGCGCGCGCCTGAGCCCGGCCGCCCGGCGGAACGGGCCGGTCCGGCGTCAGCCCCCTGCCGTCACCGCCTGCGCGGCCTCGCCCAGCCGGGGGAAGGTGACGCCGGTCAGGTCCTCGGAGGCCCGCCACAGCCGGACGGCGGAGACCGGGTCGCTGGCCGCGGCCGACCGGCCGACGAGGGTCGGTCCGCCACGCATCTCACCGAAGCCGTCCGGTCCGACGTAGCCGGCGCCGGGCAGGTCCTGCGTGGCCGCGTACAGCGTGGGCAGCGCGCCGGCCTTGTTGTCCTGGGCGATGAACCGGTTGCCCACCGCCATCAGGGCGCGGCGCACCACGCTGGCGTCGTGGCCCTGGAGACCGGTGGCGGCCCACCCGGGGTGCGCGGCCAGCGCGCGTACGGACGATCCCGCGGCCGCGAGCCGGCTCTGAAGTTCCAGGGTGAACAGCAGGTTCGCCAGCTTGGACTGACCGTAGGCGGTGATGGGTGTGTACTCGCCCGTCAGGTTCAGGTTGTCGAAGTGGATGTGCGTGCTGCCGGGAATCCGGTGGGCTCCCGAGGACACGGTGACCACGCGGTCGGTGACATGCGGCAGCAGCAGGTTGGTCAGGGCGAAGTGCCCCAGGTGGTTCGTCCCGAACTGCATCTCGAAGCCGTCCTTGGTGCTGGCCTCGGGGATGTTCATGACGCCCGCGTTGTTGATCAGCAGGTCGAGGTCGCCCCGCCACGACGCGGCGAACTCACGGACGGAGGCGAGGTCCGCCAGGTCCAGCCGGCGCACCTCGACACTGCCGTGGACGGTGCGTGCGGCTTCCTCGCCGCGTCGCGGGTCCCGCACGGCGAGGACGACATGGGCGCCGGCCCGCGCGAGGGCGTCGACGGTGGCGATGCCGAGCCCGCTGTTGGCGCCGGTGACGACGGCGGTGCGGCCGCTCTGGTCACCGATGTCGCCCGCGCCCCACTTCTTCCTGCTCTGTTCGACAGCCGAGTCCTTGGTAGCCATGGCGGCAAATGTAGGCGTCGACAACAATGATGTCAACGACAACAATGATGGCGATGCCAACAATGTAGTCGCCGGTCACATACCGGATAGACTGCGGCCCATGCAGACCCGCCCCCGCCCCTACCACCACGGAGACCTGCGCGCCGCGCTGCTGGCCCGCGCCGAGGAGACCCTCAGGGAGAAGGGACCCGCCGCGCTCTCCCTGCGCGAGCTCGCCCGCGACCTGGGGGTCAGCCATGCCGCGCCCAGCCGCCACTTCAAGGACAAGCAGGCCCTGCTCGACGCGCTCGCCCTGACCGGCTTCGAGCGCCTGAGCGCGACCCTGGCCGCGTCCCAGGAGACGGCGGGCGACTCCTTCGCCGAGAGACTCGGCGCCCTGGCCCGCAGCTACGTCGGCTTCGCCACCGCCAACGCCGAGCTCCTCGACCTCATGTTCTCCATCAAGCACGACCCCGCGGCGTCGGAGGCCCTCGTCCAGGCCTCCCAGGGCATGTCCGTGCTCGCCACCGAACTCATCGCGGAGGGCCGCCGCACGGGCGAGGTCCGCGACGCCCCGCTGGAGGCGATCGCCATCCCCATGTTCAGCACCCTCCACGGCTTCGCCAGCCTCGCCGTCAGCAGCACCCTGCCCGCGGGCACCCTCGACGCCAACCTGGACGACGTCATCGCCCACACCCTCCGGGGCTGCGCCCCCGACCACCCGGCACCACACCGGCCCACCCCGTAGGGGCGGCCCGTACGCTGCCCCGATGACCGGACCCCGTGAACTCCGAGCCCTCGGCAGCGTCCTCGGCTCCGCCGTGGGCGACGCGCTCGGCGCGCCCTTCGAGTTCAGCCCCGAGGGCGCGTTCTCGGCGCGCTTCCCGGAACCCGGGCACGGCGGGGAGATGTGCGGCGGCGGAGGTTGGGAGCCGGGCGAGGCGACCGACGACACCCAGATGGCGGTGCTGGTCGGGGAGTCGCTGCTGGACCGGGGCGGTCTCGAACTCCCCGACGTCTTCGGCAGGTTCCAGCGGTGGGCGGCCGCGGAGCCCAAGGACATCGGTCTGCAGACCGAGGCCGTGCTGGGCAGCGGGGACCCCTGGGATCTCGCCGCCGCGCTGCACTTCCAGGTCAGCCAACGGGCGGCGGGCAACGGGGCGTTGATGCGGGCGGCCACCTCCGCCGTGTACTTCGCGCGGCGGGGGCGGGACACCACGATGGAGGCGGCCCGGCGCATCGCCGCCCTCACCCACGGCGACCGCGCGGCCTGGGAAGGCACCGCGATCTTCCACGAGCTGGTCCGGGTCGCACTGGACGGCGGCGATCCGCTCGCCGCCGTGTCCCCGGCCCTGCGGGCCGTGCACCCGGACCACCGGGCCCGATACGCCACCGTTCTCGCCGACGACTGGCACCCCGACCGGGCGACCGAGTTCAACGGCGCCGTGTGGCCCTGTCTCGGCTCCGCCGTCTGGGCGCTGCGGAACACGGACTCCTACGAGGGTGCCGTACGCGCCGCGGTCGACCTCGGCGGCGACACGGACACCGTCGCCGCGGTCACGGGCGGCCTCGCGGGGGCCGTGTACGGGGCGGACGGCATCCCCGGACGGTGGACCGAGCCGCTGCACGTGCCGCTGCCGGGGTCCGGCGGGCGGGTGCTGCGGGCGACGGACCTGCGCGGACTCGCCCGGCGGCTGTCGGAGTGACCCCGCCCGGGGACCCCGCACGTCGGCGACCCCACCGGGCCGCACCGATCCGGGCCGCACCGATCCGTGCCGATCCGTGCCGCGCCGTTGCCGGGCCTCGCCGTTGCCGGGCCTCGCTACAACGCCCGCAGCGCCGCCGCCGTCGACCGGGCCAGGCTCGCCAGGTACCCCTTCGGCAGCTTGGGGCCACGGACCACGACCGCGCGCCAGTACAGCGGCCCCGACATCAGGTCGAGGGCGAGTTCCAGGTCGATCCCCTCGTCCACCTCGCCCCGCGCGGCCGCCGCCGCCACGATCCCGCTCGCCACCCCCTGCTGGCCCTCCCGCAGCGCCTTCTGCAGGGCCTCCGCGATGTCGGGGTTGCGGGCCGCCTCGGCCTGGAGGTCCGGGATGATCTGGCCGGCGACGGGGTGCCGCAGCGCCCGCGAGGTGACCTCGTAGAGCAGACGCAGGTCGCCCTCCAGGGAACCCGTGTCGGGGGCCGGCAGTCCCTGCACCGCTATGGCGGAGACCAGATCGAGGACGAGGTGCAGCTTCGAACGCCAGCGCCGGTACACCGCGGTCTTGCCGACGCCCGCGCGACGCGCGATGCCCTCGATGGACATCCGGGCGAAACCGACGGCCGCGAGCTCCTCGAAGACGGCGGCGCGGATCGCCTCGGTCACGTCCTCCCGCAGCACGGCCGCACCTGCGGGAGCCCTACGACGCGGGGCCTTCCCGGCAGCACTCTCCGCACCCGCGGCGGCACTCGTGGTGTCGGCGTTCGTCGTCATACCGTCCAGCATAGGCCGTAGCGACGAAACGGTTGCGTTCCGACGCTCCGAAGCTCTACGCTCCCGTTGCGACGATACGGTCCCGTCCCGACGTAAGGTACTGGCAAAGGCCCAGTGGCGGAAACGTCAAGGACGGGACCGCGCATCCCACCCCCTGAGCGAAAGCAGCGGATGTGAGCCAGGTCCTCCACACACCGCCCCCGACGCCGGTCCCCCCGGCCGACGATCCCGCGGCACTCGCCGCCCGGTACGGCCTCAGCGTCAGCGGCGCGCGTCCGACGCTGCGCGAGTACGTCCAGCAGCTGTGGGCGCGGCGCCACTTCATCACCGCCTTCGCCACCGCCAAGCTCACCGCCCAGTACAGCCAGGCGAAGCTCGGCCAGGTGTGGCAGGTGATGACCCCGCTCCTGAACGCGGCGGTCTACTACTTCATCTTCGGTGTGCTGCTCGGCACCAAGCACGGTGTGCCGGACTACATCCCGTTCCTGGTCACCGGCGTCTTCATCTGGACCTTCACCCAGAGCTCGATCATGGCGGGCACCCGGGCCATCTCCGGGAACCTCGGCCTGGTGCGCGCCCTGCACTTCCCGCGGGCCGCGCTGCCGGTCTCCTTCGCGCTCCAGCAGCTCCAGCAGCTGCTGTTCTCGATGGCCGCGCTGGTCGTCATCCTGCTCTGCTTCGGCGTTCCGGTGAGCGCGTCCTGGCTGCTCGCCGTGCCCGTCCTGGTGCTGCAGTTCACCTTCAACGCGGGCGTCGCGATGGTGATGGCGCGGATGGGCGCCAAGACCCCGGACATCGCGCAGCTCATGCCGTTCGTGCTGCGTACCTGGATGTACGTCTCCGGCGTCATGTGGAGCATCGACAAGGTGCTCAGCAAGGACGATCTGCCGCGCTGGGTGATGCTCGCGCTGGAGAGCAACCCGGCCGCCGTCTACATCGACCTGATGCGCTACTCCCTGATCGACAGCTTCAAGGCCCACCAACTGCCGCCGCATGTGTGGGCGGTGGCGATCGGCTGGGCCGTGGTCGCCGGGGCCGGCGGGTTCATCTACTTCTGGAAGGCCGAGGAGACGTACGGACGTGGCTGACACCCTGACCAAGGAATCCGGCCTCCCCCGCGACGCCGGCCCCGCGGACGCTCTCGTCCCCACCGTCGTCGCCGACGGGGTCGACATCGTCTACCGGGTCAACGGCACCGGCGCCGGACGCGGTTCCGCCACCGCGGCGCTCAACCGCATCATGCGCCGCAAGCAGTCCGAGAAGGCCTCGGGCGTGCGCAAGGTGCACGCCGTCAAGAACGTCTCCTTCACCGCCTACCGCGGTGAGGCCATCGGTCTGATCGGCACCAACGGCTCGGGCAAGTCGACCCTGCTGAAGGCCGTCGCCGGCCTCCTCCCGGTGGAGAACGGCAGGATCTACACCGACGGCCAGCCGTCCCTGCTCGGCGTGAACGCGGCCCTGATGAGCGACCTGACGGGCGAGCGGAACGTGTACCTCGGCGGCCTCGCGATGGGCATGTCCCGTGAGCAGATCAAGGAGCGCTACCAGGAGATCGTCGACTTCTCGGGCATCAACGAGAAGGGCGACTTCATCACGCTGCCGATGCGGACCTACTCCTCCGGCATGGCGGCGCGGCTGCGCTTCTCGATCGCGGCGGCCAAGGACCACGACGTGCTGATGATCGACGAGGCCCTGGCCACCGGCGACCGTTCCTTCCAGAAGCGCTCCGAGCAGCGGATCCGCGAGCTGCGCAAGAGCGCGGGCACCGTCTTCCTGGTCAGCCACAACAACAAGTCGATCCGCGACACCTGCGACCGCGTGCTCTGGCTGGAGCGCGGCGAGCTGCGCATGGACGGGGCGACCGAAGAGGTCCTCAAGGAGTACGAGAAGTTCACGGGCAAATGACCCGTCCCGCCCAGGGCCCCGCCGGAACGGTTCGGCGGGGCCCTGCGTCTGCGAAGGAAAAGCCAACTCCTGCTGTCCTTAGGAATCTTGACGCCAATCGGTGTGTTGTTGTGATGTGCAGGACACCCCGACGGACCGTGCAGCGTTGTACAACGTAAGCTGTACCGGTGCTGAATCGCGGCAAGTGGGGCGATATTGCGCGACGCCCGGTACCCGCGCGCTGCGCGGACCTTCGGGCGGCGTGTCCGAAATGGGCAGTATTGGGTCGGCAGTGTAGAACGGGAGATGTGACGGCAATGGCTACGGAAACTCTCCAGCTCCGCGATGCGTGTGCCGTCTCCGCGCCGGGCGGCGAGCGGTGACCGAAGCCGGGACGGCCCGCACCGGAGATCCGGAGCGCGGCACCCTCGACAAGGCCGCGGACGAGAACTTCCCCGTCGCGCCCTTCTTCCTGCCCAGGGCCTGGCGCGACGACCTGATGGCGGTGTACGGCTTCGCCCGCCTCGTCGACGACATCGGTGACGGCGATCTCGCCCCCGGCGGCGCGGACGCCCGACTGCTCGGCGTGCCGCCCGAGACGGCCGAGGACCGTCTCGTCCTCCTCGACGCCCTCGAAGCGGACCTCCACCGCGTGTTCGATTCGATCCCGCTCCACCCGCTGCTGCGCCGCCTGCGGCCCACGGTCCGCCGCGCCGGCCTCACCCCCGAGCCCTTCCTGGCGCTGATCGGGGCCAACCGCCAGGACCAGCTCGTCACCCGGTACGAGACCTACGACGACCTGCTGGCCTACTGCGAGCTGTCCGCCAACCCGGTGGGCCGCCTGGTCCTCTCGGTCACCGGCACCTCGACGCCCGAGCGGATCCGCCGCTCCGACGCGGTGTGCACGGCGCTCCAGATCGTCGAACACCTCCAGGACGTGGCCGAGGACCTCGGCCGCGACCGCATCTACCTGCCCGCCGAGGACATGAAGCGCTTCCATGTCCAGGAGGCGGACCTCGCCACGGCCACAGCAGGCGCATCGGTGCGCGCACTGGTTGCATACGAAGCAGAACGCGCGCTCCACCTCCTGAATGAAGGCACCCCCCTCGTGGGTAGCGTCCACGGCAGGCTGAAGCTGCTGCTCGCGGGGTTCGTGGCGGGGGGAAGGGCGGCAATCCGTGCGATTGCCGCCGCTGAATACGACGTACTTCCCGGCCCGCCCAAGCCCGGCAAGCTCCAGTTGCTGCGCGAGGTGGGAGTGACTCTGCGAGGAAAGGGGTGATCCGGACCGTGGAGTCGGAACAACACGTGTCCGCACCGGTACTCGCCGCTTACAGCTACTGCGAGGCAGTGACCGGTCAGCAGGCGCGTAATTTCGCGTACGGCATCCGACTTCTCCCGACGCCCAAGCGTCGTGCGATGTCGGCGCTCTACGCGTTCTCACGGCGTGTGGACGACATCGGTGACGGCACACTGGCGCCGGACGTGAAAGCGGCCCGTCTTCAGGACACCAGGGCGCTGCTCACCCGGGTCCGCGAGGGCCGGGTCGACGAGGACGACACCGACCCGGTCGCGGTCGCCCTCAGCCATACCGCGGCGTACTTCCCGGTGCCGCTCGGCGGCCTCGACGAGCTCATCGACGGCGTCCTGATGGACGTGCGCGGTGAGACGTACGAGACCTGGGACGACCTGAAGGTGTACTGCCGGTGCGTGGCCGGGGCGATCGGGCGGCTCTCGCTCGGTGTGTTCGGTACGGAACCGGGGGCGCGCGGCGCGGAACGCGCGCCGGAGTACGCCGACACGCTCGGGCTCGCGCTCCAGCTCACCAACATCCTGCGGGACGTCCGTGAGGACGCCGGGGACGGGCGCACCTATCTGCCCGCCGACGACCTCGCGAAGTTCGGCTGCTCGGCCGGGTTCGACGGGCCGACGCCGCCGGAGGGCTCGGACTTCGCGGGCCTGGTGCACTTCGAGGTGAGACGGGCCCGCACCCTCTTCGCGGAGGGCTACCGGCTGCTTCCCATGCTGGACCGGCGCAGCGGCGCCTGTGTCGCGGCCATGGCCGGCATCTACCGGCGGCTGCTGGACCGCATCGAGCGGGAGCCGGAGGCCGTGCTGCGCGGCCGCGTCTCGCTGCCCGGCCGGGAGAAGGCGTACGTCGCGGTACGCGGCCTGTCCGGCCTGGACGCGCGGCACGTGTCCCGGCGCACCGTCAGGAGGCGCACCTGATGGACAATCCGGTCCAAGGTGATTCCGCCGGAGCAAGAAGACACGCAACCCTCCGGTGGTCCGCGGCGTCCCTGACTGCGACGGCCGGTCGTACACCGTTCGAGCACCGCGGCGGGCCGAAGGGGGAGGGCGCACGATGAGCGAGGCCACGCAACCGGGGGAGCCGGACGAGGACGGTCCGGCCGGTTCGGACCGCCCGGGGACGGCCGCCGGCCCGGCGGGCCCCGGCACGTCCGCCGTGGTGGTCGGCGGCGGACTCGCCGGGATCACCGCCGCGCTCTCGCTCGCCGACGCCGGGGTGCGTGTGACGCTGCTCGAAGGCAGGCCGCGGCTGGGCGGGCTGGCCTTCTCCTTCCAGCGCGGCGAGCTCACCGTGGACAACGGCCAGCACGTGTACCTGCGCTGCTGCACCGCCTACCGCTGGTTCCTCGACCGCATCGACGCGACCTCGCTGGCACCGGTGCAGGATCGTCTCGACGTGCCCGTTCTCGACGCGGAGGGCACTCCGGGGCGACGGCTCGGCAGAATCGGCCGCACCGCGCTGCCGGTGCCGCTGCATCTCGCGCGCAGCCTGGCGACGTATCAGCATCTGTCGCTCGCCGAGCGTGCCAAGGTCGGCCGTGCCGCTCTGGCGCTCAAGGCGCTCGACCTCGACGACCCGGCGCTCGACGACCAGAACTTCGGCAGCTGGCTCGCCGGGCACGGTCAGTCGGAGCGTGCCGTCGAGGCACTGTGGGACCTGGTGGGGGTCGCCACCCTCAACGCGGTGGCCGGCGACTCGTCGCTCGGGCTCGCCGCGATGGTGTTCAAGACCGGTCTGCTGTCCGACCCGGGCGCGGCCGACATCGGCTGGGCGCGCGTCCCGCTGGGCGAACTGCACGACACTCTGGCCCGCAAGGCGCTCGACACCGCGGGCGTGCGTACCGAAGTCCGTACACGAGTCACCTCCATCTCCCGCAACGAGAACGGGCGTTGGAGCGTCCAGGTTCCCGGTGGGCCGATCGAGGCGGACACCGTGGTGCTCGCCGTGCCCCAGCGGGAGGCGCACGACCTGCTGCCCGCGGGCGCGCTGGACGCCCCCGAACGGCTCCTGGAGATCGGCACCGCGCCGATCCTCAACGTCCACGTCGTCTACGACCGCAAGGTGCTCACCCGTCCGTTCTTCGCGGCGCTCGGCTCCCCGGTCCAGTGGGTCTTCGACCGCACCGAGGCCTCCGGACTGCGGGAGGGGCAGTACCTGGCCCTGTCCCAGTCGGCCGCACAGCACGAGATCGACGAGCCCGTCGCCGTCCTGCGGGAGCGCTATCTGCCGGAGCTGGAGCGCCTGCTGCCCGCTGCCCGCGACGCCGAGGTGAAGGACTTCTTCGTGACCCGGGAGCGCACCGCGACGTTCGCCCCCGCCCCCGGTGTCGGGCGGCTGCGGCCCGGCACCCGCACCAAGGCTCCCGGCCTGTACCTGGCCGGCGCGTGGACCGCCACCGGGTGGCCCGCGACCATGGAGAGCGCGGTCCGCAGTGGTGTCGGTGCGGCGGGAGCCGCGCTGGGCGCCCTGGGCCGGCCCCGCGATCACCTCCTCGCGTTCGAGGAGACGGCCCGCACCGTCGCGGGGAACACCCCCGGGGCGTCCGGCCGAACACCGGCGGGCACCGGCGCTTCACCGCGAGGTGGACTCAGGTGAGGGTCGAGCAGCGCGCGGTGGACCCCCGCACCCCCGGTACCGCAACAAGAGGAGAGACTGTGCCCACTGTGCCCCCGGCCGGATCGGCTGCCGACGCGGTGGACGTGACCGCGCTCCTGGAGCGCGGCCGGACCCTGGCCACACCGGTGCTGAAGGCGGCCGTCGACCGCCTGGCGTCACCCATGGACACCGTCGCCGCCTACCACTTCGGCTGGATCGACGCGGCGGGCAACCCCGCGGACGGCGACGGCGGAAAGGCCGTGCGCCCCGCGCTGGCCGTCCTGTCCGCGCAGGCCGCCGGCGCCGCCCCGGAGGTCGGCGTGCCCGGCGCGGTCGCGGTGGAACTGGTGCACAACTTCTCGCTGCTGCACGACGACCTGATGGACGGCGACGAGCAGCGCCGTCACCGCGACACCGTCTGGAAGGTGCACGGCCCCGCCCAGGCGATCCTGGTCGGCGACGCCCTGTTCGCGCTGGCCAACGAGGTCCTCCTCGAACTCGGCACCGCCGAGGCCGGCCGCGCCACCCGCCGTCTGACCACCGCCACCCGCGCCCTCATCGACGGCCAGGCACAGGACATCTCCTACGAGCACCGCGACCGGGTCAGCGTCGAGGAGTGCCTGGAGATGGAGGGCAACAAGACGGGCGCCCTGCTCGCCTGCGCCTGCTCGATCGGCGCGGTCCTCGGCGGCGCGGACGACCGCACCGCCGACACGCTGGAGAGGTACGGCTACCACCTCGGCCTGGCCTTCCAGGCCGTCGACGACCTCCTCGGCATCTGGGGCGACCCGGAGGCCACCGGCAAGCAGACCTGGAGCGATCTGCGCCAGCGCAAGAAGTCCCTGCCGGTCGTGGCGGCGCTCGCCGCGGGCGGCCCCGCCTCCGAGCGGCTCGGCCGGCTGCTCGCCGAGGACGCGAAGGCCAGCGACTTCGAGAACTTCTCCGAGGAGGAGTTCGCGGCCCGTGCCGCGCTCATCGAGGAGGCGGGCGGCCGCGAGTGGACCGCCCAGGAGGCACGCCGTCAGCACACCATCGCCATCGAGGCCCTGAACGCCGTCGAGATGTCCGACCAGGTGCGGGCCCAGCTCGTGGCGCTCGCCGACTTCGTCGTCGTACGAAAGAGATGATCGCTATCGGTCGAATAAACCTCGCGTAGTCGCCGGCCGGTGTCTCCCTCCGGTTCTCCCCGCTCCTCACCGGAACGGGGAACCCCATGAGAGCGACGCACCGGCCGACGGCGGACCCACAGCAGAGACGTACCACTGCACGAAGGGGAAGCCATGACAGCGACGACCGACGGAAGCACCGGGGCACTGCCGCCCCGCGCTGCCGCGGCCAGCGAAATCCAGCCAGAGACGACTCCCGTGGCGGCCGGGACAGTCGAGACCCGAGACGCCGCCGAGCACGCCATACAGCGTGCCACCGACTTCCTGCTCTCACGGCAGGACGCCGAGGGCTGGTGGAAGGGCGACCTCGAGACGAACGTCACGATGGACGCCGAGGATCTGCTCCTGCGCCAGTTCCTGGGAATCCTCGACGCGAAGACCACGTACGCCGCCGGCCTGTTCATCCGCGGCGAGCAGCGCGAGGACGGCGCCTGGGCCACGTTCTACAACGGCCCCGGCGATCTCTCCGCCACCGTCGAGGCGTACGTCGCCCTGCGGCTGGCCGGGGACGCCCCCGACGCGCCGCACATGGCGAAGGCCTCCGCCTGGGTCCGCGAGCGGGGCGGCATCGCCTCGGCCCGCGTCTTCACCCGGATCTGGCTCGCCCTGTTCGGCTGGTGGAAGTGGGACGACCTCCCCGAACTCCCGCCGGAACTCATCTACTTCCCGAAGTGGATGCCGCTGAACATCTACGACTTCGGATGCTGGGCGCGGCAGACGATCGTGCCGCTCACCATCGTCTCGGCGAAGCGACCGGTGCGGCCCGCGCCGTTCCCGCTGGACGAGCTCCACACCGATCCCGGCCATCCCAACCCGGTCATGCCCATTGCTCCCGTGGCGAGTTGGAACGGCGTCTTCCAGCGGCTGGACAAGGCGCTGCACCAGTACCGCAGGTTCGCGCCGGGGCCGCTGCGCCGGGCCGCCATGAACGCGGCGGCGCGCTGGATCATCGAACGGCAGGAGAACGACGGCTGCTGGGGCGGCATCCAGCCGCCCGCGGTGTACTCGGTCATCGCGCTCCACCTGCTCGGCTACGACCTCGACCACCCGGTGATGCGCGCCGGACTGGAGTCCCTGGACCGCTTCACGGTCTGGCGCGAGGACGGCGCCCGGATGATCGAGGCCTGCCAGTCGCCCGTGTGGGACACCTGCCTGGCGACCATCGCGCTCGCCGACGCGGGCCTGCCCGCCGACCATCCGCAGCTGGTCAAGGCCGCGGACTGGATGCTCGGCGAGGAGATCGTCAGACCCGGCGACTGGGCGGTCAAACGGCCTCATCTCCCGCCGGGCGGCTGGGCGTTCGAGTTCCACAACGACAACTACCCCGACATCGACGACACCGCCGAGGTGGTCCTCGCGCTGCGGCGGGTGCGTCACCACGACCCGGAACGCGTCGAGAAGGCGATCGGGCGCGGCGTGCGCTGGAACCTCGGCATGCAGTCCAAGGACGGCGGCTGGGGCGCCTTCGACGTCGACAACACCAGTTCCTTCCCCAACCGGCTGCCGTTCTGCGACTTCGGCGAGGTGATCGACCCGCCGTCCGCGGACGTCACCGCGCACGTGGTGGAGATGCTCGCGGTGGAGGGCCTCTCGCACGACCCGCGTACCCGCCGGGGCATCGAGTGGCTGCTCGCCGAACAGGAGCCCAACGGCTCCTGGTTCGGGCGCTGGGGCGTCAACTACGTCTACGGCACGGGCTCGGTGGTGCCCGCGCTGACGGCCGCCGGCCTGCCCGCCTCGCACCCGGCGATCCGCCGGGCGGTCGGCTGGCTGGAGACCGTGCAGAACGAGGACGGCGGCTGGGGCGAGGACCTGCGGTCCTACGACGACGCCGCCGAGTGGAGCGGCCGGGGCGCCTCGACCGCCTCACAGACCGGGTGGGCGCTGCTCGCGCTGCTCGCGGCCGGGGAGCGCGACTCCAAGGCCGTGGAACGCGGTGTCGCGTGGCTCGCGGAGACCCAGCTGCCCGACGGCTCCTGGGACGAGCCGTACTTCACCGGCACCGGGTTCCCGTGGGACTTCTCGATCAACTACCACCTCTACCGGCAGGTCTTCCCGCTCACCGCGCTCGGGCGCTACGTCCACGGTGAGCCGTTCGCCGAGGTGGAGGGGGGTTGATGAGCACGAAGCCCGAACCGGCCCCGCTGCTGATCGCCTGCGCGCTCGGCATCGAGCACCTCGCCCTGCGCACCGGCGACCGGAGCGGTTCCGACGGGCCCGTCACCGTCCTGCGCACCGGCATGGGGCCGAGGGCCGCCGAGCTCTCGCTGGACCGGGCCCTCGCCGACCCGGCCCTGCGCGAGGCGGCCGTCCTGGCCACGGGCTTTTGCGCGGGGCTCGCCCCGGGCATGCACCCCGGCGACCTGGTGGTCGCCGAGGAGACCCGGGGTCCGGGCGGCAGCACTCCGTGCGTGGGCACCGAGCTGCTGGTCAAGGAGCTGGTGCGCGCCGTACCCGGGCGCACCGTCCACACGGGGCCGCTCACCGGCTCCGATCACGTCGTCCGCGGTCACGAACGGTCGGACCTGTTCGCGACCGGCGCCATCGCGGTCGACATGGAGTCCGCGGCGACGCTGCACAGCGCCGTCCGCGCGGGCCCACGTCCGGTTGCGGCCGTCCGGGTGGTCGTGGACGCTCCAGATCATGAACTCGTCCGTATCGGCACGGTGCGCGGTGGAATATCAGCTTTCCGTGTTCTCCGTGCCATCCTTCCCGCTTTCTTTGAATGGCACCGTTCTTTGCTGCTCCCTCGGAGGTGAGCCAGATGGCCATGCCACTTCGGCAGTCCATGAAGGTCGCTGCATACCTGTTTGAACAGAAGCTCAGGAAGCGGGACAAGTTCGCGCTGATTGTCGAGCTGGAACCCCTCTTCGCGTGCAATCTCGCGTGCGAGGGATGTGGCAAGATCCAGCACCCCGCGGGCGTGCTGAAGCAGCGGATGCCGGTGGCCCAGGCGGTGGGCGCGGTACTGGAGTCCGGCGCCCCGATGGTGTCCATCGCGGGCGGCGAACCTCTGATGCACCCGCAGATCGACGAGATCGTGCGGCAGTTGGTGGCCAAGAAGAAGTTCGTCTTCCTGTGCACCAACGCGATGTTGCTGCGCAAGAAGATGGACAAGTTCAAGCCCTCGCCGTACTTCGCGTGGGCCGTGCACATCGACGGGCTGCGTGAGCGGCACGACGAGTCCGTGGCCAAGGAAGGCGTCTTCGACGAGGCGGTCGAGGCCATCAAGGAGGCCAAGCGGCGCGGCTTCCGGGTCACCACCAACTCGACCTTCTTCAACACCGACACCCCGCAGACCGTCATCGAGGTCCTCAACTACCTCAACGACGACCTGAAGGTCGACGAGATGATGCTCTCGCCCGCCTACGCCTATGAGAAGGCCCCCGACCAGGAGCACTTCCTCGGCGTCCAGCAGACCCGGGAACTGTTCAAGAAGGCCTTCGCGGGCGGCAACCGGCGCCGCTGGCGGCTCAACCAGAGCCCGCTCTTCCTGGACTTCCTGGAGGGCAAGGTCGACTTCCCGTGCACCGCGTGGGCGATCCCGAGCTACTCGCTCTTCGGCTGGCAGAAGCCCTGCTACCTGATGAGCGACGGGTACGTGCAGACGTACAAGCAGCTCCTGGAGGAGACCGACTGGGACTCCTACGGCCGCGGCAAGGACGACCGGTGCGCCAACTGCATGGCGCACTGCGGCTACGAGCCGACCGCCGTCCTCGCCACCATGGGCTCCCTCAAGGAGTCCCTGCGCGCCGCCCGCGAGACGTTCACGGAAAGCCGCGGGTGACGTCATGACCGCCGTTTCCTTGGGCCTCCCCGAGGTGCCGGTCCGACCGATCGCGGAACGCCGTGTGTCACGGCAGATCCAGGTCGGACCGGTGGCGGTCGGGGGAGGAGCACCCGTATCCGTGCAGTCGATGACGACGACGCGTACGTCGGACGTCGGCGCCACGCTTCAGCAGATCGCGGAACTCACCGCGTCCGGCTGCCAGATCGTCCGGGTCGCCTGTCCCACGCAGGACGACGCGGACGCCCTCGCGACGATCGCCCGCAAGTCACAGATCCCGGTGATCGCGGACATCCACTTCCAGCCCAAGTACGTCTTCGCCGCCATCGACGCGGGCTGCGCGGCGGTGCGGGTGAACCCGGGCAACATCAAGCAGTTCGACGACAAGGTGAAGGAGATCGCGCGCGCCGCCTCCCAGGCGGGCACGCCCATCCGGATCGGTGTGAACGCGGGCTCGCTCGACCGGCGTCTGCTCCAGAAGTACGGCAGGGCGACGCCGGAGGCGCTCGTCGAGTCGGCGCTGTGGGAGGCGTCCCTCTTCGAGGAGCACGGGTTCCGGGACATCAAGATCTCGGTGAAGCACAACGACCCGGTCGTCATGGTCAACGCCTACCGGCAACTGGCGGCGGCCTGTGACTACCCGCTGCATCTGGGCGTCACGGAGGCCGGGCCGGCGTTCCAGGGGACCATCAAGTCGGCCGTCGCCTTCGGCGCGTTGCTCTCCGAGGGCATCGGGGACACCATCCGGGTCTCCCTGAGCGCGCCGCCCGCCGAGGAGTGCAAGGTCGGTATCCAGATCCTGGAGTCGCTGGGCCTGCGTCAGCGGCGCCTGGAGATCGTCTCGTGCCCGTCCTGCGGGCGGGCCCAGGTGGACGTCTACAAGCTGGCCGACGAGGTCACGGCCGGTCTGGAGGGGATGGAGGTCCCGTTGCGCGTCGCGGTCATGGGCTGCGTCGTCAACGGCCCCGGCGAGGCGCGGGAGGCGGACCTGGGGGTCGCCTCCGGCAACGGCAAGGGGCAGATCTTCGTCAAGGGCGAGGTCATCAAGACCGTGCCCGAGTCGAAGATCGTCGAGACCCTCATCGAGGAAGCGATGAAGATCGCCGAGCAGATGGAGAACGACGGCGTCGGGTCCGGGGAGCCGGCCGTCACCGTGAGTTGATGAGCACGGACCGAGAGGGGGCCCGAGCGTGACGATTCTGGAGAGCATCCGGGGACCACGCGACCTGAAGGCGCTGTCCGAGGCGGAGGTCGGTGAACTGGCCGATGAGATCCGGGAGTTCCTGGTGCAAGCGGTGGCCAGGACCGGTGGACATCTCGGGCCCAATCTGGGGGTGGTGGAACTCTCCATCGCCCTCCACAGGGTCTTCGAGTCACCCGTCGACCGCATCCTGTGGGACACCGGTCACCAGAGCTATGTGCACAAGCTGCTGACAGGACGTCAGGACTTCTCCAAGCTGCGCGGCAAGGGCGGCCTCTCCGGCTACCCCTCGCGCGAGGAGTCCGAGCACGACATCATCGAGAACAGCCACGCCTCCACGGCGCTCGGCTGGGCGGACGGCCTCGCCAAGGCCCGCCAGGTGCAGGGGGAGAAGGGCCATGTCGTCGCGGTCATCGGCGACGGCGCGCTGACCGGCGGGATGGCGTGGGAGGCGCTGAACAACATCGCCGCCGCGAAGGACCGTCCCCTGATCATCGTCGTCAACGACAACGAACGCTCGTACGCGCCGACCATCGGCGGCCTCGCCAACCACCTCGCCACCCTGCGGACGACGGACAGCTACGAGCGGGTGCTGGCCTGGGGCAAGGACGTACTGCTGCGCACCCCCGTCGTCGGGCCCACGCTCTACGAGTCCTTGCACGGCGCCAAGAAGGGCTTCAAGGACGCCTTCGCACCGCAGGGCATGTTCGAGGACCTCGGGCTCAAGTACGTCGGTCCGATCGACGGACACGACACCGGCGCCGTGGAGTCCGCGCTGCGGCGGGCGAAGCGTTTCCACGGACCGGTGCTGATCCACTGTCTGACGGAGAAGGGCCGCGGCTACGAACCGGCGCTCGCGCACGAGGAGGACCGTTTCCACACGGTGGGCGTGATGGACCCCCTCACCTGCGAGCCGCTCGCCCCCTCCAACGGGCCGTCCTGGACGTCGGTGTTCGGCGACGAGATCGTCCGGATCGGGGAGGAGCGCGAGGACGTCGTGGCGATAACGGCGGCGATGCTGCACCCGGTGGGACTCGGCAGGTTCGCCGAGCGGTTCCCCGACCGGGTGTGGGACGTCGGGATCGCCGAGCAGCACGCCACGGTCTCCGCCGCCGGACTCGCCACGGGTGGACTGCACCCGGTCGTCGCCGTCTACGCCACCTTCCTCAACCGGGCCTTCGACCAGCTGCTGATGGACGTCGCGCTGCACCGCTGCGGCGTCACCTTCGTACTGGACCGGGCGGGTGTCACCGGCGTCGACGGCGCCTCGCACAACGGCATGTGGGACATGTCCGTCCTCCAGGTCGTGCCGGGCCTCAGGATCGCCGCGCCGCGCGACGCCGACCAGCTCCGCGCGCAGCTGCGGGAGGCGGTCGCCGTCGACGACGCGCCCACGCTCATCCGCTTCCCGAAGGAGTCGGTCGGCCCGGCGATCCCCGCGATCGACCGGGTGGACGGCCTCGACGTCCTGCACCGGTCCGACACGACCCCGCAGGCCCTCCTGGTGGCCGTCGGCGTCATGGCGCCGGTCTGTCTCCAGGCCGCCGAACTGCTGGAGGCCCGGGGCATCGGCTGCACCGTCGTCGACCCGCGCTGGGTCAAACCCGTCGACCCGGCCCTGCCCGGCCTCGCGGCCGAGCACCGGCTCGTGGCGGTCGTCGAGGACAACAGCCGGGCGGCCGGCGTCGGCGCGGCGGTCGCGCTGGCCCTGGGCGACGCCGACGTGGACGTACCGGTAAGGAGGTTCGGGATCCCGGAGCAGTTCCTCGCGCACGCCAAGCGCGCGGAGGTGCTGGCCGACATCGGGCTCACGCCCGTCGAGATCGCCGGGCGGATCGGGGCCGCCCTGGCCGTCAAGGACGAGTTGTCCAAGGAGAAACAGGAATGACCACCCCTTCCGGGAAACGGGAGTTCGACCTCGGCGCGCTGCTGGCCGAGCGCGGGGCCGAGCGCTACGAGCTGCACACCAAGTACCTGAACCACCAGCTCCCGCGCATGCTGCACACCATCGGCTTCGACAAGGTGTACGAGCGGGCCGAGGGCGCGCACTTCTGGGACGCGGACGGCAACGACTACCTGGACATGCTCGCCGGGTTCGGGGTGATGGGCCTGGGCCGCCATCACCCCGTGGTCCGCCAGGCGCTGCACGACGTCCTGGACGCCTCGCTCGCCGACCTCACCCGCTTCGACTGCCAGCCCCTGCCCGGGCTGCTGGCGGAGAAGCTGCTCACCCACAGCCCGCACCTGGACCGGGTGTTCTTCGCCAACAGCGGCACGGAGGCCGTGGAGACCGCTCTGAAGTTCGCCCGGTACGCCACCGGCCGGCCGAGGATCCTCTACTGCTCCCACGCCTTCCACGGGCTCACCACCGGGTCGCTGTCCGTGAACGGCGAGGACGGGTTCCGCGACGGCTTCGCCCCGCTGCTGCCCGACACGGCCGTCCCGCTCGGCGACCTCGACGCGCTCGCCCGCGAGCTGGCGCGGGGCGACGTCGCCGGGCTCATCGTCGAACCCATCCAGGGCAAGGGCGTGCACGAGGCCCCGCCCGGCTATCTGCGCGCCGCCCAGGAGCTGCTGCACCGGCACAAGGCGCTGCTCATCGCGGACGAGGTGCAGACGGGCCTGGGACGCACCGGGGACTTCTACGCCTACCAGCACGAGGACGGCGTGGAACCCGACCTGGTGTGCGTGGCGAAGGCGCTGTCCGGCGGCTATGTGCCGGTCGGAGCCACCCTCGGCAAGGACTGGATCTTCAAGAAGGTCTACTCGTCGATGGACCGGGTCCTCGTCCACTCGGCGAGCTTCGGGGCCAACGCGCAGGCCATGGCGGCCGGGCTCGCCGTGCTCTCGGTGATGGAGAACGAGCAGATCGTCGCGAACGCGCGGGCCACGGGAGAACTGCTGAAGACCCGGCTCGCGGCGCTCGTCGACACCTACGAGCTGCTCAGCGACGTCCGCGGCCGGGGGCTGATGATCGGCATCGAGTTCGGGCGGCCCAAGTCCCTGAAACTCCGCAGCCGCTGGACCATGCTGCAGGCCGCGCGCAAGGGGCTCTTCGCGCAGATGGTCGTCGTCCCGCTGCTGCAGCGGCACCGCATCCTCACCCAGGTCTCCGGGGACCACCTGGAGGTGATCAAGCTGATCCCGCCGCTGATCGTCGGTGAGCGGGACGTGGACCGGTTCATGGAGGCCTTCGTCGCCGTGATGGACGACGCGCACAGCGGCGGCGGGCTGATGTGGGACTTCGGGAAGACACTGGTCAAGCAGGCGGTGGCGAACCGCTAGGCGATGTCCTTCCGGTTCCGTCGGGCGCCGCCCGCCCGACGGGACGGGGAGGACCCGCGCCGAACCGCGCGGCGCGCGAGGGACGGTCCGCGGGGCGGCGAGCCGGCTCCGGACAGAGTGCCGCCGAGAGTTCTTTGCCTCTGAGGCAATAAATTTGCCCAGGAGGCAATACTGCGGCTCAATGGAGTGCATGAGCCCCATCGAGCCGGGGGCGGCGGACACGCCGCCCGAGCCCGGGACAGCCGACGTGCTGCCCGTCGTCGCGCCGCAGCTGCGTGAGCTGCGCCGGCGTGCCTCACTGACCCTGGAGGCCGCGGCCCGCGCCGCCGGACTCTCGGCCGCCCACCTCTCCCGGCTGGAGACGGGACAGCGCCAGCCCTCGCTGCCGATGCTGCTCGCCCTCGCCCGCATCTACGGTACGACGGTCTCGGAGCTGCTGGGCGAGAGGGTCGCCGAACGGGACGCCATCGTCCGGGCCGCCGACATGGAGCCGACCGAGGCGGGCGGCTGGACCTACTGGCAGGCCGGTTCCCCGGGCCGGGGGATGCAGGCGCTGCGGGTGCACGTCCCGTACGGGTCCCAGGGCGACATCGTGCGCGTCCATCCCGGCGAGGAGTGGCTCCACGTCCTCCAGGGGCGGCTGCGGCTGCGTCTCGGGGACACCACGCAGGTGCTCACACCCGGGGACAGCGCGCACTTCGACTCGCTGACCCCGCACCGCATAGCCGCCGCCGACCAGGCGGGGGCCGATCTCCTCTTCGTCCACACCCTGCTGCAGAGCCCCGCCGCCGCGCTGTGCCTCGGCCCGGCGACGGCGCACCCGAACTTGGGAGAGATGTCATGACCGAACCCACGGAGCCCGGCCCCCGGCGGTCCATGGAGGACAAGTTGCCCCGTGCGCTGTGGGTGCGGCTGATCATCTACGTCGCCGTCGGCCACCTCTTCGCGGCCTTCATCTACCTGCTGTTCACGCTGGGCGCGCAGAACCAGTAGGACCAGTAGGGCCAGGAGATCCGGGGAGCCGGCGGGGGGGGGGGCGGGGGGGCGCGCGGCCGGGCGGGGGGGGGAGGGGGGCTGTCGCGGTGGGGAGGCGCCCCGCCCCGCG
>NZ_JBHWEL010000039.1:39097-43011 GCF_042734135.1 Streptomyces sp. NPDC059668
CCCTAAATAACCCCGCTGTCCCCGGGGGGCGCCCCCACCCCGACGCCCCAGTCGGGCCCGGACCCCCGGGGCGCGGGCGGGCGCCGGGGGGGCGCACGGCCGCGCGGTCCGTGGACGTCAGTCGAGGAGCCTGTCGCGCAGCCGGTCCCGCAGCTCGGGGGTGAGCCGCAGGGCCTGCTCCAGATAGGTGTCGACGCCGCCCCAGGTCTCCTCGATCGTCTCGAAGGCGGCCGTCAGATACTCCGCCCGCGCGTCGAACAGCGGGCTGAGCAGCTCCATGACCTCGGGGGAGCGGGCCGTGTCCGCGGTGCCGTTGCGGTGCACCTTGTAGCGGCGGTGCCGCGCGTTCGACTCCAGGTAGTCGGCGACGATGGCGTCGCGCTCGACGCCCACGGCGAGCAGTGTCACGGCTATGGACAGGCCCGCGCGGTCCTTGCCCGCCGCGCAGTGCATGAGCGCGGGCACGCTGTCCTCCGCGAGGGCGTGCAGCACCTGGGAGTGTTCGGCGGTCCGCTCGGTGATGATCGCCCGGTACGAACCGATCATCCGGTCCGCCGCCCGGCCGTCCCCGAGGTGGGCACGGAGCTGGTCGAGCTCGCCGTCGCGGACCATCTTCCAGAACTCGCTGCCGTCGGCCGGGTCGGTCAGCGGAAGATTCACGTTCCGTACGCCGGGCAGCTCGACGTCCGGCCCCTCCAGTTTCTGGTCCGAGGAGTTGCGGAAGTCGAAGATCGTGTGCAGCCCGAGGGAGGAGAGGAACGCGGCGTCCTCCTCCGTGGCGTGCGCGAGGTGACCACTGCGGAACAGCCGCCCGGACCGCACCCGCCGGCCGTCCACGGTGGGCAGGCCGCCCACGTCCCGGAAGTTGCGCACTCCGGCCAGCTCCGGCTCGGTCGACGGGACCTGCTGCGTCACGGGGGCTCCTCCCATAGGGCCGTCGGCACCGCTCGTGGTCGCTCGCCGACGGGAATCGCCTCTCGACGATACGACATGGGTTCCCCGGGCGATGAGTTGTCCACAGGCGTTGCCTCGGAGGTGAATCGGCCTCGACGGCGTCCCGGCCGGGCCACGGGAGCGTGTGGAGATCCCGGTGCACTCGCCGTCCGATTTCACCGTTAATAGTCGTTTTGCTGGAAATAGGGCTTTGAGTGCAACTAGTGCTGGAATATGCGGTCATGGGGTGACGTGCGTGAGCAGCGTCATATGCGTGACGATGCGTTGCGGCCCGCCTCTTCCGGGGTGGCCGCGCCGCCCTGTGGATCGCGGGGTCGAAGCGGGCCACGTGCACGGAGGGTGACGGGCAATCAGGACATCGATCAAGAAAGGGGTGCGTACGGAGGTCGCGGACAGTTGTCGGCGCGCTCTTCTCTCGCCTACGTTCGCCCTCAATCCGGACGGACGCCCAATCCTGCCGCCGCCCGGAATCCGCACTCACCCGTACGCGGCAGGAGCGGGGGACCCACAGGTATCGCGCCTGTTCCGGTCTCCGGAACGGCTAGGGGTACAGCCGCGCTGCCGCGCGGCCGGACATCTCCAGTCCGCACCCGACAGCTCACCTCGCAGGCGCCGGAGAGGAAATGCGCCATGCCCGCGAAGGGTAAGCACCGTCGTCCCAAGTTCCTGCGTCTGCCCCGCTCGATCGCCGTGTTCGGCACCGGTGGTGTCGCGCTCGCACTGCCGCTGATGGGCGCCGTCTGCGCCCATGCGGCGGCCCCGGCGGCCGCCGTCCCGTCCGCCGTGCAGAAGATCACGACGGTCTCCGCCACGGCCGGAAGCGCCGCGGAGAAGTCCACGGCGAAGACCTATGTCGTGAAGGCCGGTGACACGCTCGCGAAGATCGCCGACCGGCAGCACGTCAGCGGCGGCTGGAAGAAGCTCTACGCCGACAACCGCGCGGTCGTCGGCGGCGATCCGACGCGGATCAGTCCCGGTTTGAAGCTCACGATCGAGGGGCAGAGCGCCACGGCCGTCGCCGCGCGGCCCGCCGCCGAAGCGGCCACCGCGGCCAAGACCACCACGGCCAAGACCGCCGACACGGGGTACACCCTGCCCGTCGAGGGAGCCACCATCGGCACCGGCTATAAGGTGCCCGGCAGCATGTGGTCCAGCGGTTACCACACCGGTGTGGACTTCGTGGTCCCGACCGGCACCACGATCAGGTCCGTCGCCGCGGGCACCGTCGTCTCGGCCGGCTGGGGCGGCGCCTACGGCAACCAGGTCGTCGTCCAGCACTCCGACGGCCGGTACTCGCAGTACGCCCACATGTCCGCGCTCTCCGTCTCGGCGGGGCAGACCGTGACCGAGGGGCAGCAGCTCGGCCTCTCCGGCGCGACCGGCAACGTCACCGGCCCGCACCTGCACTTCGAGATCCGCACGACCCCGGCCTACGGCTCGGACGTGGACCCGGTCGCGTACCTGCGCTCCCACGGTGTCGTCGTCGGCTGACGCCCCCGCACGTCCCGAGGGCCGGACCCCATGCTCCACGGGTCCGGCCCTCGGTGTTTCGTCGGTGCCGCGCCGCCGCCCTTTCCGGGTCAGGGGCTTCCAGGCACGGCGGCTGTTCAACCACGCCTGAGGGAGCCCTATTCCGGATTTCGGCCATTCTTTATGAGTGGCTTATCTCACCACCCGTCAACCCATTCCTACGGTCGCGTAGCTCACATCTCAAGGTGAATCATGGCTCGACGTGGCAGACGATTCGAAGAGTGACAACAGAGCAGTGATCGGGTCGTACGTGGCGGTGGGGGACAGCTTCACCGAAGGCGTCGGCGACCCCGGCCCCGAAGGAGCCTTCGTCGGTTGGGCGGACCGTTTCGCGGTACTGCTCGCGGACCGGCAGCCGGAAGGCGACTTCACCTACACCAATCTCGCCGTCCGCGGGAAGCTGCTCGACCAGGTGGTCGGCGACCAGCTCCGGCGGGCCAAGGAACTCGCCCCGGACCTGGTCTCCTTCTGCGCGGGCGGCAACGACATCATCCGGCCCGGCACCGACCCCGACGAGGTCGCGGAGCGCTTCGAGCGCGCGGTCGCCGACCTCACCTCCGCCGTCGGCACCGTCATGGTGACGACCGGCTTCGACACCCGTGGCGTCCCGGTGCTGAAACACCTGCGCGGGAAGATCGCCACGTACAACGGGCATGTCCGGGCCATCGCGGACCGGTACGGCTGTCCGGTCCTCGACCTGTGGTCCCTGAAGACGATCCAGGACCGGCGTGCCTGGGACGGCGACCGGCTGCACCTGTCGCCGGAGGGCCACACCCGGGTCGCGCTGCGGGCCGGCCAGGTCCTCGGCCTCGACGTGCCCGCCGACCCGGACCAGCCCTGGCCGCCCCTGCCGCCCCGGGGCACGCTGGAGGTGCGGCGGGACGACATCCACTGGGCACGCGAGTACCTCGTGCCGTGGATCGGGCGACGGCTGCGCGGGGAGTCCTCGGGCGACCACGTGGCGGCCAAGGGCAGCCTCTCGCCGGACGACATCAAGATGCGGATCGGCTCCGTCGCCTGAGCCGCGCGTGACACCGCGGCCCGGCCGACGGGCGAGAACGCGAGGCACCGGCCCTGACCGCGCCGGTGCGCCGGGGCGCCCGCCTCAGCGCACCGCCGCCGTCAGCGCCGCGCGATCGAGCCCCAACTCCCGTGCCAGCGCGTCGTCCACCCACTCCTGGGCCCGCGCCCGCGACACCGCGCCCGTGTAGGCGGTCATCTGCACCGCCAGCCCGTCGAGCAGCGCCGTCAGCCGCAGCGCGGCTCCCGCGGGGTCCGGGCACCGGAACTCGCCGCCGGCCACTCCCTCCGCGATCACCGCGGTGATAGCGGCCGTCCACTGCGGGTGGTGATCACGCGTGTCCACCCGCAGCGCGGGGGGGGGCCGGGCCGCGCCCGGGGGCCGCGCGGGTGGGGCACGGAGGCAGGGG
>NZ_JBHWEL010000039.1:43021-60186 GCF_042734135.1 Streptomyces sp. NPDC059668
GGTCCCGCCGCTTTCGGCGTGCTGGGGGCGCGGGTGGGGGGCGTCCCCCTCCTCCCCCCGCGCCCCCCTCCCCCCCCTAAGCGGGGGGTTCCGCGGCCCTTCCACTGCGTGTCGAGATCACGCGTGACCTCCCGCAGCGCGGGCTCGCGCAGCGCCGCGCCCCAGCCCTCGATCCACAGCCGCCAGCCCTTGGCCTGGCCGGTCGGCGCGTACCAGCGGACGGCGGAGCGCAGCCGTCGCAGCGCGGAGGTACGACGGCCGAGCAGCTTGCGCAGATGGGCGAGGTCGTCCTCGGCGGCGTGGGTGAACGCGGCGGCGACCAGCTTCTCCTTGGTGGAGAAGTGGTACAGCACCAACGCGTTGCTCACGCCGAGCGCCGAGGCGACGTCGGCGATCCGTACCGCCGCCACGCCCCGCGCCTCGATCTGTCCGATGGCAGCCCTCAGCAACTCCTGACGCCGCTCCGCCACGCTCAACCGCACCCTTGCCACGCGGTAACCCTAGTGCCTCACCCGGGCCGGGCGGCGAACCAGTGGCCGACACGGTGCCCGATCCGGACACGACCCGTCTTCCCCGGGCGCCACGAACTCCCGCTATGGGTAGGCCACTTGGGCGGGAGGCACGAGGGCTTCGGCGGGGACCCGGCGCGGACGCCCGGCGCGGCAGTCCGGCCCGTGAGCCCAGTTGCGGGTCAGCGGTACCACCCGAACCGTTCGGCGATCACCGGCAGCCGGTCGGCGACGATGGCGTGCGCGGCGGCCCTGGGCGTCGTCCCGTCGGCCTCCGCGCGGGCCAGCATCCGGTCGATCAGACCGCGCATGGAGCGCCGGGTGTACGCGAACGCCTCGTCGGCGTCCGCGCCGATGTCGCCGAAGAGCGTCCACCACCACCAGGCGTTCGTACCGGAGTTGACGACGACATCGGGCAGCACGAGGACCCCCCGCGCGGCGAGCAGGTCCTCCGCCTCGGGCAGGACGGGCATGTTGGCCGCCTCCACGATCCAACGGGCGGTGATCCGGGCCTGGTTCGTGGTGTCGATCGCGTACGAGACCGCCGCGGGTACCAGGACGTCCGCGCCGGCCGACAGCCAGGCGTCGGCGGGGAGTTCGCGGTCGGCCGGGCGCAGCGCCGCGCGGTCCACCGTCCCGTAGGCGTCTCGCGCCGCGAGCAGGGCGTCGACGTCGAGTCCGTCCTGGTTCTCGATCGTGCCCTTGACGTCGGCGACGGCCACGACGGTGAGACCGGCACGCGCCAGGAAACGCGCCGTGGCTCCGCCCATGGTGCCCAGCCCCTGTACGGCGACGCGCGTTCCGGGGTACGCGGCCCCGGCGCGGTCCAGGGCCGCGAGCACCGACTCGGCGACACCGCAGCCGCCGACCAGTTCGTCGAGCCCGATCCCGTCCACCTCGACCGCGAAGGCGTCCGCGAGTCGCCTCCGCGCGCTCTCCTCGTCGTCGAGCAGCGGGTACACCGCCTGGATGGACGAGACGAGCCCCGCCTCGGTGGCGGCCCGGTCGACCAGGTCCTGGGTGAGCCCGAGATCCTCGCCCGTGGTCCAGAAGTTCTCGATGTACGGGCGCATGGCACGCAGGTAGCGCACCAGGAGTCCGTACGCCCCAGGGTCCTGGGGGTCGCAGTCGATGCCGCCCTTGGCGCCGCCCAGCGGGATGTAGCGGCCCTCCGGGTTGTAGTGCAGGGCCTCCTTCATCGTCATGCCCCGGGCCAGTCCTGCGACCTCGTCCAGGGTGCAGCCCTCGCGCATCCGCAGCCCACCGCTGGAGACACCCCGCACCAGACGGTCGACCACCAGGAAGCCGGGGCGGCCGGTGACGTGGTCGGTCCAGGTGAGTGTGATCAGGGGCGCGGTCGGGGACGCGTTCGAAGGCGCGGTCATGGGGTCTCCTCGGGGACGGCGATCAGGGTGGGGCCGGAGGCACGCTGTCCCTCGGTGAGGGCGCGGGCCGGTTCGTCGACGCATGCGCCGTCCGTGGGCGGTCCGGGGTCCGCCCGGTCCGGAGCGGGACCGGGCCGGACGGGCGGGACGCCGGGGGCGGCCGGCGGTGACCGGAGATCGCACCCGGCCGGCCCGGTACCCACGGCGACGGTCACCTCGCGACCCGCCAGCCACTTCTGCACCGCCTCAGTGTGCAGGCAGACCCCGGGCGGGAGAGGGCGGCGCTCGGGAACGGCCCCCTCCGGTGAGTACCTCGGCACCCTTCGTCCCTTCCGGCGCGGACGGGCCGGCGCGAACGCCTCCACCGGAGCCTTTTACTGAATCGCCAGTCAGTATCGGAAGCGTGTCCGGGCGGTGTCAATCCGCTGGACGCGACGGTGCCGGCGGCGGGCGGCGGCACCGCGGTGGGGCACGCCGGGCCGGGCGGGTCCCGGTGTCCCGGAATTCCGCCCGCCCAGCCGGAAGAAGAGAGAGGTCCGCGGGGTTGCGACATACGGGCCCAGGCTCCTTGGGGCGTACCGTCCGGCGGCGCGGGCGCGGGGACCTCGTCCTCGCGGTGCGTGTGCCGGGGACACCGCGCCGTGACACCGCCGACCCGGCGCTGTCCGAGGGGCCGACCATAATGGGAGGCCTGACCGACTCCATTGGAGGTACCGTGACCGGTTTCCGTACGTTGAGCTCCGGGCTCCGCGCGCTGCAGCCCGCCGCCTTCGGCGCGGACCCGGGCGGTGAGCGCTTGGAGCGCATCCGCAGATCACCGAATTTCGCGGACGGGGTCTTCCAGAACCCGGTGAGCGCGCGGACCCGCCCCGACGCCTCCATGATCGAGCTGGCGAAGGTCTTCTTCCGCAAGGAGGAGCGCGTCCACCGCGCCCCCGCGGGCACGGTGCCGGTGCACGCCACGACGGTCGCCGACCTCGCCAGGCCCGCGACGAGCGGATTGCGGCTCACCTGGATGGGGCACTCCAGCGTGCTGGCGGAGATCGACGGGCACCGTGTGCTGTTCGACCCGGTCTGGGGCGAGCGCTGTTCTCCCTTCGCCTTCGCCGGACCCAAGCGGCTGCACCCGGTACCGCTGCCGCTGGCCGCGCTGGGCCCGGTCGACGTCGTCGTCATCTCGCACGACCACTACGACCACCTGGACCTGCCCACCATCAAGGCCCTCGCCGGCACGGACACGGTGTTCGCGGTGCCGCTCGGCGTCGGTGCCCACCTGGAGCACTGGGGTGTCTCCCCGGACCGCCTGCGCGAGCTGGACTGGAACGAGACCACGAAGGTCGGCGGCATCTCCCTCACCGCCACCCCGGCCCGGCACTTCTGCGGCCGGGGCCTGCGCAACACTCAGCACACGCTGTGGGCGTCCTGGGCGGTGGCGGGTGACGAACACCGGATCTACCACAGCGGGGACACCGGCTATTTCGAGGGTTTCAAGGACATCGGCGCCGAGCACGGCCCGTTCGACGCCACGATGATCCAGATCGGCGCGTACAGCGAGTTCTGGCCCGAGATCCACATGACGCCCGAAGAGGGCATGCGCGCCCACCTGGACCTTCAGGGCGGCCGGCCCGGCGGTGTGATGATGCCGATCCACTGGGCCACGTTCAACCTGGCGACGCACCCGTGGGTGGAACCCGGCGAGGGGACCATAGCGGCCGCGCACGCGGTCGGCGCGCGTATCGCGCTGCCGCACCCCGGCGAGCCCTTCGAGCCCACCTCCGAGACCGTCCCCACCGACCCCTGGTGGCGTGCGGTCGCCGTGCCGCCCAAGGGGGGCTGGCCCGCGGTCGAGAGGCCCGACGTGACGGGCCCGGCCTCCGGTGCGGCGGCGCCGGGCGGGGCGGGCTCCGACACACCGGGTGACGCCGGGGGCGGAGCCGCGGAGGACACCGGAGAGCCGGAGACGGTGCCCGCCGGCTGACTTTCCTGACAGTCCGACCTACGGCGAGGGCCGGGGAGCGTCGCGCTCCCCGGCTCTCGCCGTTTTTTCATGACCGCTTCTGACCAGCCCTGATCGGAACGGGGTCTTCGGGGAACACGTGTCCGACGGTGATATCGGTCTGCCGTGCGAGGCCTCATACCAGAGCGGGACGTCGGCCGGGGGACTTTGTCAACTGCCCACCGCACCTGTCGCGTTGCCGACTACTGTCAGTTGCCGTCGGGCGACGCGGGGCCGTTTTTTTCGGCTCTCTCGACCGGCACCGCGATGGCGCACGCCCGAGTCGCGCAGACCCGCGGGAGCCCGAGTGCCCCCGACGCCCAGTACGAGGACGCAGATGTCTCACCTTCGCGCACCGGCCGCCCGCGCAGACCGCCGTGAGGGCGCGCGGCACGGCAGGCCGGCCGTCCGTGCCGCCGCCCCCTCGCAGCCCGAGACCCACCTCCGCCCCCAGCTCCTGCGGATGGCGGTCCTGCCGCCCACCGCGGTGGCCCTCAGCGCGTGCGCGGCCGTCCTGTTCACCGTGCGCTCCACCGGCGCGCGGCCGGGCGCGGCCCTCTGGGCGGTCCTCGCCGGCGCCTTCGGGGTGGCCCTCGCGGGCATCCTCGTCGCCGCCGTCGCCGCCGACCGGGCGGCCAGGTCCGTCCGGGACCGCCTCGGCGCGATACGCCGCACCAGCGCGCGTACGGAGGCGGACCTGCGCGCCGTCGTCGAGGGCCTGCGCCGCGGCGAGACCCCGTCCCCGCGCGCACCGGGCCGCCGGCCCCTCCCGGACGCCGACGACTTCGAACTGCTCGCCGCCGACCTCTCCCGGGCGCACGACGGCGCCGTCACCGCCGTCGTGCAGGCCGCGCAGCTCTCCAGCCGGGCCGGCAGCGAGCAGAAGGTCGAGGTCTTCGTCAACCTGGCACGACGCCTTCAGTCGCTCGTGCACCGCGAGATCTCGATCCTCGACGAGCTGGAGAACGAGATCGAGGACCCGGACCTGCTCAAGGGCCTCTTCCACGTCGACCACCTCGCCACCCGCATCCGGCGGCACGCCGAGAACCTCGCCGTCCTCGGCGGCGCCGTCTCCCGACGCCAGTGGAGCAACCCCGTCTCCATGACCGAGGTGCTGCGGTCGGCGATCGCCGAGGTCGAGCAGTACTCGCGGGTCAAACTGGTGCCTCCGATCGACGGCACCCTGCGCGGTCACGCCGTCGCCGACGTCATCCATCTGCTGGCCGAACTGGTCGAGAACGCCACGGTGTTCTCCGCCCCGCACACCCAAGTGCTGCTGCGCGTCAACCTCGTCACCTCCGGACTCGCGGTCGAGGTCGAGGACCGCGGCCTGGGCATGCCGACGGGTGAGCAGGACAAGATGAACGCGCTGCTCACCGACCCCGATCAGGTCAACGTCGCGAGCCTTCTCCAGGACGGCCGGATCGGCCTCTTCGTGGTGTCGCAGCTCGCCCGGCGACACGGCATCCACGTCCGGCTCCAGGCCAACATCTACGGCGGCGTCCAGGCCGTACTCGTGGTGCCGCAGGAGCTGTTGGGCGCGCAGCCGGGCACCCCGGGGCACCTCGCGCAGGGGCAGCGCCGCGAGACGGCGGGCGCCGGTGCGCTCCCTCCCGCGGGGCCACCGGCCGGACAGGCGGTCCCCCCGTCGTCCACGGGCGCGACGGCGGCGCCCGTGCCGCGCCAGTCGCGCCGGGACCAGGCGGAGCCCACCGCACCGCGCCGCGACGACATGGGCGGCGGGCCCGCGCCGCTCCCGCTGCGCGGCGCCCGCGCCCAGCGGCCCAATCCGGCGGAGGCCGTGCCCGGCATCCGTCCCGACGACCGGCACATCGTGGCGGAGAACGCGCAGACGCCCCCCACCCCGCGCAACGGCGTGGTCCGGGGCACCATGGCGAGGCCCCAACTGCCCCGCCGGCGCGCCCAGGAGCACATCGCGCCCCAGCTGCGCGACGGGCCCCTGCCCCGCCAGGACTCGGAGCACGTCGTCGGTCACGATCCCGGGCTGATGGCGGCGTTCCAGCGCGGGATCGGACTGGCGGAGTCCGCGCAGACCGAGGTCCCCACCGATCGGCCGCACCCGGACCCGGGACATCCGGACCCCGGGCATCCGGACTCCAGGCACTCGGACCCCGGGCCCTTGGACGCGCTGCCACCCCTGCGGGTGATCCGCGTCGACCAGCCGTCCCCCCGCTCACCCCACCTGGAAGGCCACCTGGACGTACCACCCCTGGGCGCCGTCCGAACGGCCGGAGATCCCATGGGCACGGCGCACATGGCCGACCCGCACACCTCGCAGGCGCCCGACCCGCACACCCCGCCCGCGCCCGCCCCACCCGACGCGCAGGGGACGCGTGACGCCGTCCCCCTGCCCGGACACGACGTCACGGCCCGGCACGACGGGAGCGCATCGGCCGGATGACCAGCCTCCTGAGCACGCCCACCCCCACCTGCGCTCCCGCAGACCTTCGTACCCCAAGGAGTCGATCCACCATGGCGAGCGACGTGCCGACCGGCCATGCATCCGATCTCGACTGGCTGATGAGCGGCCTCGTACAGCGCGTGCCGCACACCACCAGCGCGGTACTCCTCTCCTGCGACGGGCTCGTGAAGTCCGTCCACGGCCTCGACCCGGACAGTGCCGACCACATGGCGGCCCTGGCCTCCGGCCTGTACTCGCTCGGCCGCAGCGCGGGCGCCCGCTTCGGCGACGGCGGCGACGTGCGCCAGGTCGTCGTCGAACTCGACTCGACCCTGCTGTTCGTCTCGACCGCGGGCTCCGGCACCTGTCTCGCGGTGCTCGCCGGACGCGAGGCCGACGCGGCGGTGCTCGGCTACGAGATGGCGATGCTCGTCAAGAGCGTCCGCCCGTATCTGATGACCGCGCCCAGGCAGGCCGCCGTCGGCCCCACGGCGATGAGGCCTTGAGGGTGGCCGCGGCCGGCGACGGGCCCTGGCTCGACGACGCGGCCGGGCGGCTGGTGCGTCCCTACACGGTCAGCAACGGCCGGACCCGTCCGACCACCGCGCTCGACCTGCTGTCACAGGTCATGGTCACCGGCGCCACACCCCTCGGCTACCTCGGCCCCGAGCACACCCAGGCGCTCGAACTGTGCCGGGCGCCCGTGTCGGTCGCGGAGATCGCCGCCCAGCTCAAACTGCCGGCGGCGGTCACCAAGGTGCTGCTGTCCGACCTCGTCGACTGCGGGGCGCTGACCACCAAACCCCCCGAGTTCCACCACAACCCCACTGACCGGTCTCTTCTGGAGGCAGTGCTCGATGGACTACGACGACAGCTCTGACCCCTTCCCCACCGCACTGAAGATCCTGGTGGCGGGAGGATTCGGGGTCGGCAAGACGACCTTCGTGGGCGCGGTGAGCGAGATCGCGCCGCTCAGCACGGAGGAGCTGCTCACCACGGTCAGTGCCGCGACCGACAATCTCGACGGCGTCGAGAACAAGGTCGAGACCACGGTGGCGATGGACTTCGGCCGCATCACCCTCGACCCGGAACATGTGCTCTACCTCTTCGGCACACCCGGGCAGGAGCGGTTCTGGTTCATGTGGGACGAGCTGTCCGAGGGCGCCCTCGGCGCGGTGATCCTCGCCGACACCCGGCGTCTCGAGGACTGCTTCGCGGCCGTCGACTTCTTCGAGCAGCGCGGTCTCGGCTTCATCGTCGCCGTCAACGAGTTCGACGGTGCCTTCCGCTACGACCCCGCGGAGGTACGGGCGGCCATCGACCTCGACCCCGAGATCCCCATCGTGCGCTGCGACGCCCGGATCTCCAGTTCGGGCGTGCAGACCCTGCTCACCCTGGTGCGCCACCTCCTCGCCCACGCACCGGCGCACGCTCCCACCCATGGAGCCCACCGGTGACGTACCGACGTACCGAGCCTGGCGACGTACGCGGCGGGCGGAGGAGCCCGCACATGACCCACGTTCCCGACGACGGAGCCCACCCATGACACCCGGCCCCCACCACGGAGTCCGTCCATGAGCTACGACCCACCGCGCCCGGCCGGCCGCCTGCTGCTGACCCCGGAGGACAAGGACGCCCCCGCGCGGGTCCGGCGACTGCGCCGGCTCGGCCTGGGGGAGCACACCGAGCCCGCCTTCGACGCCTTCGCGGACCGGCTCGCCGACGTCGCCGCGGTGCCGTACTCGATGGTCAACTTCATCGACGAGAACCGGCAGTTCTTCGCGGGCCTGCACACCCCGGACGGCCACGTCTCGGCCACCCTGCCGGTCCCGGCCCCCGCGGACGGCACCCAGCACGGCGTGGGCCGCTATATGACCCGCGACTATGGGTTCTGCCCCCATGTCGTGGTCCGTCGCAAGGCGCTGGTGCTGGAGGACGTCTGCGACTACCCCCGTTTCGCCGGCAACCCGGTCGTCGACGAGATCGGGGTCCGCTCCTACCTCGGCGCCCCGCTCATCGACCGCACGGGCATCGCCCTCGGCACCGTCTGCGTCGTCGACCTCGAACCGCGGCCGTGGGGCAGAGCGGGCCTGGAGACCATCAAGACGATGGCGGCGGAACTGGTCGAGCAGCTCGAGCGGCGGGAGAGGGGCGCCGGGTTCTGAGGCCGTCCGGCGCGGGCGTTTCCCGCGCGGCCTTCCGCGCAGCGCAGCGCAGCGCGAATGACGGTTGGGTCTCGCCGGGCGTCATCTCGGCTGCTTGGTAATGGAGTTGGCCGTGCAGTCGCCTTGGGGAACTGCGGACACCGGTGCGGGTCCACACGTGCGGGCCAGGCGCCGCTGCACCTGGTGGGAGCAGCGGGGCCTGGTTCCGGTACTGGGGTCAGTTGGGCGGGTGGACGAGTGCGCCGGAGTCGACGTCGTCGACGTATCGGGCGGCGAGGTCGGCGTAGTACGCGTCGGACGGGTTGTCGTCCGATAGGTCGGCGGCCTTGACGGTCGAGGATGTGGCGGTGCCGTCGGTGGAGACCGCCGCGGCGAAGTCGATGAGCCCGCCTGGGTAATTGTCGAGTAGGTAGGTGTTGACCTGCTCGCGGGCTGCCTCCTGGGCCGCGGTGCCGGGTGGGCGGCGGTGAACGGCGTGATGGTGGCGAGATAGACGGTGATGTTGGAGTTCTGGGTGATCGGCTGCTGGTCGACGTAGATCTGGCTGTCGTCGGTGGAGTACGAGCTGAACTGGCTGTCGAGGGAGGCCAGTCGGTTCTCCACGTCGGTGGCGCAGGTGTCGGCGCTGCTGGTGCAGTTCAACCTGCAGAGGATGACCACGAGAGGCGTCGAATAGCTCTCTGCGGCAGCAGACGATCCGGCCAGTTGCCGTGCGACCTGGGCGGACGACCCGCGGGCACCGAACGCGCTGGAGGCTGGCCGCCTTTTCGACGTGGTGACGGTCGAACGACGGGTCGGCATGGAGACCTTTGACCAACTTCTGCACCGGGGAATGCCGTTCGGCCCGGTGGTGCTCGACAACGAGGCCCGACGCGTGGGCTTCTTCCTCGGCTCGCGGAGCCCGGAGACCTTCGTTCACCACCTCGCCCAGGAAGATGGCACGCCACCCACGTACCGATATCTGGGTCACGGCTCGGTGGTCGTTGTCTCGGGGCCCATGCCGATGAGCGGTGACCGCTACCAGTGGCTCCGGGCGCCGACTCGGCGTCCCATCGCCAATCCTCTGCGGCCGGTCGCACTGGCCACCATGTTGGTTGCCTCCGCAGAACTGGTCGCTCGTGTGGACCGGTACGGCGAGCACTACCCGTCTGCGGCTGCACTCGCCCTCCCCACCTTCGAGGGGACTCCGAACGATGCGGGATGACCCCACCCACCGGCATGACGCCGCCATCTGGTCGCCCCTGGACACCGACGACTGGTGCGCCGCGCGTAACGCCACGACGGCTCTTCGGGACGCTCTGCTCCGCGCTGGCCTGGAGAAGGACTCCCCGTACCTGCAATCCGACTTGAACACGTTCGGGCATGGCCTGGTCGAGCTGGGCCGCGTCTCACCGGCCACCGTGGAACGCCTGGCGGAACTGCTGCGACTGGCGCTTTCCGCCGGGCCGCGGCGACTTGAAGAGAGCGGCGACCGAGCTTCTGAACACCGCGTAGGAGAGGACTGACGTGATGACCGACCGATGGGGAGTCGTCGCCAACCGGGCTGAAAACCTGATGCCTGGCGGGCCGTACGTCCGGGGCTGGGCGCAGGCTCGACGCGGTGCTGACCAGCTGGCCGCACGACTGACCGCCCTGGGTCTGGAGCCGGACTTCCCCGGCCTCATGGCCGACGTGAACGTCTCGGGCGACGGCCTGGTACGTCTCGGCACTGTACGGCCTGAAGCGGCCCTGATCCTGGCGGAACTGATCGTGTCGGGCCTCGCGGCGGAGCTGTAGATGGACGCCGAGGCGTTGAGCGAGAGGTGGGAAGCCCCGGTTACAACTCGTCGGCTGCCTGACGGCTCGACCTGAGAAACACCGGCCGGTCGCGGTCCGGGCATGCTTCCGCGATAGGCCGGACCGGCCCCGTGTGTCATCGTTCCCCGGTGAACGATGTGCGGAGCCTTCTGGTGTCCGCGAGTCCTGTTGTCTGTGGTCTGCCGCTCGGCCGGGACCGGCGCCCCAGCGGCGCAGCCCGGACGAACGGCAGACCCACCACGCTCCGAGGATGGATGCGGGTCACATGTCGGACTCCGGGGGAGCAGAACATCAACTTGGCAAGCTGCGGGCATTTAGGGGTGGTTCGGCCGCTGACTTGGTCGGACGGCCCATGGGTGGCCTCGCCGGCCTCGGTGGCTTTCACCCTGGTTCCCCGCTCGATCTGATGCGCTTGTGGTGCGCACAACACGATCATGGTCGGAGAGGCGGGTATGCGGCGGGGCTGACTCGAAAGGTGTTGGGTGGCGTTGTCGAGACGCCAGCGTGACTGCTCCGGCAACTCTTGTGCTGGCGTTGCGTGGTAGCAACGCCTTCCAGGGTCGAGAACTGCAATGTGGCCGACCGATCCGCACGGTCCTGCTAAAATTCGCTCGGGTGTGGGCGCACGGAGCGCGCTCTGTCTCGTGCAGAGTCCACCGGGTTCGACTCCCGGGCACCAGGATCAACAGCCTCAACTCTGTTGGTCTCGGTGCCCGTGAGTCGAGAGGTCGGGAACGCTTCGCATGCAGAACGGTCAAGCTGGGTATCCAAAACTTCCGGCAGATCACCCATTTCGTAAGCATTCTCAGAACCTCAGCGTTCTGATCTCGGGCCTCCGGCAAGCCGAGCGCATACACAAACAGATGATTAGGCAGGGAGATGCGCCCGGGGTCGCCTTTTCTGGGCGAATGCATTCTTTGATGGTCGGAATGATCGCCGAAGCTCGACTTAGGAAGATTATCCACGACCCCCAGGGCTTTAATGAGCGCGAGCGTAAACTGATCGCAAGCTCGAAGTCTCAAATCGAGCGATGGAAGTCAGCTGTTGATTTTGCTTTTCGTCGACAATATGCAGTTCCAGTGCATCTGGAAATTCGAGATTCAGGCGCGGATCCGAAAGTAATTTCACGTCACGCGATTATTACCGAAATGCTCGATGAGGACCTCAAGCCGATCATTGAAGGTCGAAATAAGACCGCGCACGGCCAGTGGATTTGGGAGCTCAATAATCTTGAGACGCAATTCAAGGGGCGAGCTGCAGATCCGATGAATTATCTCGCCATCTCACGCAGGGGTGAGATAATTGATGACTTGGCGGAGATAGTTCACGTCCTGATTGTCTCTGAGCCTGCATTCCAGCGCGAATTCGACCGACTGTACGGGAAAATAGGCACTACCAGGTGCGTCATTGACGGCAATGACTACCCGCAGTTCGAAGCCACTATCCGCAGCTCGGGGCGGCAGCGCATTCGTTCAGCGATGAAGGATGACCGGCGTTAAAATTCGTGGAGCCCAGCACTTCTACGCCTGGTAGTTTACTGTCGGGTTGGCGGGTTTTGACGTATGACCTCTTCGTCCCGAAGCAACTTGGTTGGGGCCTGTGCCTTGGGCTGGCGTGCTCGTCACCTGCGCTGCTGGTCCGCTGGCGTCCGTGCTCGTCCGCCGGTGTACATCGGCGTTGTCACGCAGTTGGACACTCACTTGGCAACCTGTCGGACCAGCCGTCCACTCGTCAAGCCTGATCTTGACCTGGTGGTTGTGACCTGCGTGGTCGACCCACCCGCCGACTTCAGCTCCAAGCTGAGGCAACTCCATGTGGTGGGGCATGTTCCCTCCGACCTCTGCGAGGCCGACAGCGTCGGCGTGGCCCTCGATCTGGACGAAGACACCGAACCTCTGTCGCCCGACAACTCGCCCCGTGATGCGGGTGTCGACGGGGAGAGCTGCCACGGTCTTGGGCCAAGACTGACGAACTTCCTCAGGTGGTGGAAGCTCCAGAGGCCACACGAACTCGGACATGAGTCCGATGATGGCGCAGCCCCGGGAAGAACGCCATCAGCTTGGGAAGCTTAGGTGCTTTCTGCATCTGGGGGGCGCGCAGCTACGGGCGTAGTGCGGTCCTGCGGCACGTTCGGCAGAGGGTCCTTTTCAGCGCTTCCGCCTGGTCGAGAGGCACTGACATGATGCTGTACGTCCCGACTCCCTGGACAGTGTTCCCCAGTTGTCCGGAGCTGATGTCCGCGCAGTCCTCGTAGAGGTGGTAGCGGTCTCCTCGCTGAAGCACGTATACGTCACTCATGCCATCTCCTTCCTTGGATAGATCGGGGAGGGTCCCGTTCTGACGGGGCGGCGCAATGGGGCCTGTCGCGGGTCCCCGCCGATCGACAGGTGTTAGCGGCGGCGGAACACGCAGACGAGCCCGGCACGTTCGTCGCCACTAAGGGTTTTGCTCTGGGCAGTCGCCATGTCGGCCAAGGCCCACCCTTCGGCTTCGATGGCTTCGATCTGCTCTCCTACGCCGGTCATCGGTCCAGTGAAGTCATGGCTGCCCCCGCCCGCCTCGATGATCTTGTACACGAGGACGGAGCGGCCTTCGGCGTGGGCCTTACGCGCTTCGTCTGCGGCGCCTTGCACCTTGACGTTCTTGATGAACTCGGCGCCGCGCGACATGGCCTCGTTGATGAACCCCATAGATCCCCCCAAGGTCGTTCAGATGGAAGATTCATCGTCCCGGCCAATGGGGACGGTGTGAAGGGGTCTGGAGGTGGCCTCTGGTATTCCCGCACTACAGTTGGCCGCTGAGGAGTTGCTGGAGACCTTCAACAACGGGCAACGCTGGTCGGGGACGATCCACACCCTGGATGTCGCCCATCGCCTCATGGACCGTTGGCAGCAGACCGGCGAATGCCTTGGGGCAAGTTCTTCTACACCTGGGACGGACTGATCGTCCGCGACAGAGGCATCCCCGGGATGGTCGATGTCGTCGACAACCTTGTTCGGATCGGTGACTACAGAAACGTCTTCCGTGACGTCGGTCCAGAAGACACGGATGCCTGACCTCTTCGTGCCGAACTCTCCACCGCAGAGTCGTCGAGGCATGAAGGCCCAGCCTTCCGGGCCCACACTGGCTGGCCTGGGCCTTCGCCGTGCCTTCAGGCTACTGGGCGCGAGTGGCTTCGAACCGCCGACATCCGCCTTGTAAGTTCGATCGCTGCGCGATGCGAAGTGCCGGAACGAGGCCCGCCGGTCACTCGCACATCCGGCTCCAGCCCCCGTCGTGCGCCATCGTTCGCCGTAGTTGATGTCAGTTGGTGATGTCAGAGCGGCGGACGGTCTATGCGCTGACAGCCGACTCTCGTGCCCGCTGGCGAGCTTGGGATCTCAGTTCCTTGAGGCGGTTGTGGAACGGGTTGTGGCGGTTCTGGTCGAGGTTCAGCGGCAGGTCGAGTTGAGAGATGAGTTCCGACTCCAGGGTCCACGGTTCGTCGTGCTCGATCCAGCACACTCGGGCGTTCTCTGCCATCCACTGGCTGAGGACAGCTTCCCCGGCCTTGCCGAAGGTCATGCGCTTCCCGCTGCCAACGCGACGAAGCTCGATCCCGAGCAGGCAGCCGAGGGTGAGGCGAAGCGTTGATCCGGCTGCGTTGCCCCGGTAGTGGTAGCGCACGCGCTTGCGCAGGTTCTGCGTGCTGGTCCGGTTCGCCATGTAGCGCGGGGCTATGCCGACGTAGAGCAGGCGCCCGGCAGCGAGATCCGCACAAGGCGCTCGGCCGAAGTGCCAGCCGTAGACCCCAGCCCCGGCCGGCACCGGGCTAGGACGCGACAAGACCTCCTGTGCCGACCACAGCCGATCCGGTGCGGTGAGAGCGGCATGGCCCACGAAGCCTCCAAGGTCGGCGGACTGATGAGCGCAGGGTACTGAGATCCTCCGTCGTCGCGACGCCTTCCGTGTCCAACTCGCAGAACCGCAAACGTACTCAAAGCTCGATGCGCTCACTCGCGACATCGTCGTCAGGATCTCCGTAGCGCAGGACGACGTGTGCTGGTCGAAACGGGAGCGCGCGCAAGTGGGGCTCCATCACCCGGTACAGAGCCTTTGCATCAGGGCCGTAAGCGAAGATCACAACCTCACCGCCGCCAAACTCATTACCGTCGACCTCCCCGACACCAGCGGCGCTGACGGCGGCCCCGGCCGATCGCTCGGCTGCAAAGACAAGCGATTGCTGGTCAGGCTTGCCAAAATCGTCGCCGCCCAGATGGAAGCGAGCGATCACGGCATGCTCCGGGGGTGTCTCCGGCAGGTCGAAGAGTGCGTTCTGCATGACGACACCCTCCCACCAGGCTCTGACAGTTGATCTCCGCCCCGAGCATCCGAGCCGCGGGGCCAGCAGATGCCCGGCCTTGTAAGGGCAGGCGTGGGGGACGGCCCTGGCGCGCAGGTCATTCCGGCTTTGGAGGGTCCGCAGGTCACCGATGCATCTCAGCTGAGGCGAACCGCTGTTGACCGTGGTTGACCGCCCCATGTGGCACGGCTGTGGCATGCGACCTCTTGGTCCCGAACTCTCGGCTGGGTGGTCATTGAGATCTCGTTGGCTGGCCAGTTGACCTTCGGGGGCCATTGGCGATCGGCTGGGGTCGTGGTGGTTGCTGTACTTCGCTGGGGTACCACAGCGAACTACGCAGGGGGGCGCTCGGTGCCTTACACCTGCGCTCCCTACTCACCGCCGCCCGGGCGTCGGGGTGATGCCCTCTAGCGAGGAGTGCCCAATGCTGCGAAACTGCCGGGGCAAGGTATGCACTGGAGCCAATCATCAGCTGAAATAGCGGGGGCCATGATGATGTCCGCGCCCAGGCCAGGTTCAGGTAGAGATCGAACACTGCTCGTAGAATTCAGGCGTGTTCTCACCAGGGTCAAGCCAGTCCTCGTGAAATCCTCCCTCGCTGTCGCGGCTTTTTTGGGAGTTGCAGCAGAGGTAGTAGACCCTTTGGGGGATTTCCTGAAAAGAAGTAATTTCCTTGGGGGTTCTTTCGTTGCGCTTGTTGCTCTCATAATTTTTGATGCCGTGAGTGACCCGGGAGTCGCCCTTGACGATGACGGGGTATATCTCCTATCGGAAGTGGAGGAATTGCGAGACTATATACGGCGTGCCTTCGAGTCGAAGGAAGTGCGAATCGATTTCTCAGGCTTCACCATGGAAACTCTTCTAATGGCCCTACGGCCAGCCTTGACGAGCCTCGGAGAAAATAGGACCAAGAACCAAGTTCTTAGGATCCGGGTGGCAGTAGCTCATTTGGATGCGCCAATGAATCTTCCGAGTCGCTTAGTCCCGGGAACAAACACGAATGACTCACCGAGGCAGTCCCAGCGCTTTGAGGATTCTCCGGTCGCGCGAGAGAGGGCGAGGGGGATAAAAGAGCGTAATGCGCGATGGCTTCGGCAGTTGATTGACCGCGCACAACAAACGAACCCGCAACTGAGGGTACAGTGCGAGATGCGCGAGTCCCCTGTGGGTCCGGCGTTCAAACTCTTTGTAATCAACGATGAAATTGCACTACTTGGCCTGTATGGCATCGATGACGTGGAAGTCATCCATGATGGAGGGCAATTGCGCGTGTTGGATCCTTATGCGTTTCGTCCGGCCGGCGGTGGCTTGTATCTATTGGGTTGGGGACGCCTCTCGAGATCGAAAAGTATTCGTAAGATTTTCGAGCACTACTCTGAATGGTTTGAAAGCCTCTGGGGAATATTGGAGTATGTGTCGCCAACCTCACGCACTCCGGGGCCCGTTTCTGAGTAGGCTCGGCAGAGAGCAGAGTTGGGGGCCGGCCTCATCTGATGGCTGAGGTCCGCCGCACTGTTTGGTGTGAGAGGTAGATGTCAAAGGCCCCGGACCGTGATCGGTCCGGAGCCTTTTTGCTGCTGGCCCCGGGGGGATTCGAACCTGCGATGCTTTAGGAGTTCAGTCCGCGCCCGCCCCTGGCGCCGTCGGCGGTTGGGCCGATGGAAGTCGAGGGGCGCCGTTGTGTGCTGCCGTCCGGCCTCGTTGATATCAGCCGTGGATGCCAGAAGTTGCGCGAAGTCTTACCGGCCGTCGAGCGATGGCAGCATGGTGCTGAGAAGCCATGCGGCACCGTTCGCTTGCTCGCCATCACCGTGGGCTGCTTCTACCATCGCCATCAGCGCAGCACCGCTGCCGGCACCGAGGCGGTACACCAGAACCACCCGATCTTGGCGTTTCGGTATCTCGAACGGTGCATGACCAAATCCAGCTGCCCGTAGGCCAGCAGAGATCTCCGCCACCACGTTCTTCTTCGCTCGGGCTGCCCCCACAGCGTTACGAAGTGTCTTGACGCTGACAGCTGCATAGCCTCTACCGTCGTCTACGGCCTTCTCAACCTCACCGAGGTCCAACTTCCCCTCCTCTTTAGCCGGCTGTGACCCTACCCGGCGCATCATGACCTCACTCATCATCGGGGGATCGGCGGCAGGCCGACGGGGATGCAGGTCTGATAACGGCTCCAGAAGCCGCCTGCATGACGTGCTCTCGAAGATGACGCCCGCCATGTCCGAACCGTCCGCCGAAGGGGGTTGACCTCGCTTCTACGGAGGAACGCTGTGCCCGAGCCACCCCGACACGGCCCGGAAGGCACCCCATGACCGATCTGCGTCTCGGCGTTCTCGGCTTCGGCCTGCGCGGTCCCCTCGCGCTCACCGCACACCGCCCCGGCCGGGGCTCGCGCGTGACCGTCCTCGCCGAACACGACCCGCTGCTGCGGGAGTCCGCCGCCGCCCGCATCCCCGGCGTCCGGACCGTGGACGACCATCGCCGGGGGGGGGCAGGGCCCGCGGGGGTCGCGGTGGTGGGCGGGCCGCCCGGGGGCACCGCGGGCG
>NZ_JBHWEL010000039.1:60196-78006 GCF_042734135.1 Streptomyces sp. NPDC059668
GCGCGCCCGCCCGCCCCCCGCCCCCCCCCGGCGGGGGGGGGCGCCCCCCCCCCGCCCCCCCCCCCGGCGGCGGCGGGGGGGCCCCCCCCCGCCCGCGCCCCCCCCCCCCCACCCCGAGGTCGACGCGGTGCTCGTCCTCACCCCGGACCACACCCACGCCGACCTCGCCCGCGAGGCACTGCGCGCGGGCAAGCCCGTCTTCGTCGAGAAACCCCTGGACATCACCATCGAGCGCTGCGACGCCGTCCTGCGCACCGCCTTCGAGACGGGCACCCGCCTCTACGTCGGCCACAATATGCGGCACATGCCGGTGATCCGCCTGATGCGTGACCTGGTCCGGAGCGGCGCCGTGGGGAACGTCAAGACGGTGTGGGTGCGGCACTTCGTCGGCTTCGGCGGGGACTGGTACTTCAAGGACTGGCACGCCGAACGCCGCTACACCACAGGCCTGTTGCTCCAGAAGGGCGCCCACGACATCGACGTCCTGCACTGGTTGGCTGGCGGCTACACACGGCAGGTGCAGGCGCTCGGAGACCTCATGGTGTACGGGGACAACCCGTATCGACGGGCGCCGGGCGAACCCAGGACGGACGACTGGTACACCGAGGACGGCCACTGGCCCCCGCACACCCAGCGGGCGCTCAACCCGGTCATCGACGTCGAGGACGTCTCGCTGGTCAACCTGCGCCTGGACAACGGAGTGCTGGCGGCCTACCAGCAGTGTCACTTCACCCCCGACTACTGGCGCAACTACACCGTGATCGGCGACGCGGGCCGGCTGGAGAACTTCGGGGACGGGCCCGGCGCCGTGGTGAAGGTCTGGAACACCCGCCGCTCGGGGCACCGGGCCCTGGCCGACGCCGAGTACCCGGTGCCGGAGCCCTCCGAGGGCCCTGGGGACGCCGGGCACGCTGGCGCCGACCCACTGCTGATCGACGAGTTCCTCCGGTTCGTCCGGGACGGAGGGCACACCGACACCTCCCCGGTCGCCGCGCGCATGGCGGTCGCCGCCGGGTTCCGGGCCACGGAGTCGCTGCGGGACGGCGGCACCGCGCGCGAGGTGCCCGCGCTCGACCCCGAGCTGCTCGCCTACTTCGAACGGGGACAGGTGCCCGAGGAGGTGTAGGAGCCGGTGCCGGGGCCCGGGATTGCGACGTGTGAAGGAAAGCTGCGGCCGCGTTTAAGAAAACCTCGATGGACCAGGACTACGGTCGTACGGCAGATTCCTCAGGGAATACACCCCTCTCCCCGGTACGGGCCCCTTCGGCGTGCCCTGCCCCCGGGGGCTCACCCACAGGAGCCGTTGCGTGAAGGCGCTGGTCAAGGAGAAGGCGGAGCCCGGGCTCTGGCTCGTGGACGTCCCGGAGCCCGAGATCGGCCCCGGTGACGTGCTGATCAAGGTCCTGAGGACCGGGATCTGTGGCACCGACCTGCACATCCGCAACTGGGACGGCTGGGCGCAGCAGGCCATCACCACACCGCTCGTGCTCGGCCACGAGTTCGTCGGCGAGGTCGTCGCGACCGGCCGTGACGTCGACGACATCCAGGCCGGGGACCGCGTCAGCGGCGAAGGCCACCTGGTCTGCGGCAAGTGCCGCAACTGTCTGGCCGGACGCCGCCACCTCTGCCGCGCCACCGTCGGCCTCGGCGTCGGCCGTGACGGCGCGTTCGCCGAGTACGTCGCCCTGCCCGCCACCAACGTGTGGGTGCACCGGGTCCCCGTCGACCTCGACGTCGCCGCGATCTTCGACCCGTTCGGCAACGCCGTGCACACCGCGCTCTCCTTCCCGCTGGTCGGCGAGGACGTGCTGATCACGGGTGCCGGACCGATCGGCCTGATGGCCGCCGCGGTGGCCCGGCACGCGGGCGCCCGCAACGTCGTCGTCACCGACGTCAGCGAGGAGCGCCTCGAACTCGCGCGCAAGATCGGTGTGAGCCTCGCCCTGAACGTCTCGTCCGCGACGATCGCCGACGGCCAGCGCGAACTGGGGCTGCGCGAGGGCTTCGACATCGGGCTGGAGATGTCCGGCCGCCCCGAGGCGATGCGCGACATGATCGCCAACATGACCCACGGCGGCCGGATCGCGATGCTGGGCCTGCCCGCCCAGGAGTTCCCCGTCGACTGGTCCCGGATCGTCACCTCCATGATCACGATCAAGGGGATCTACGGCCGGGAGATGTTCGAGACCTGGTACGCGATGTCGGTGCTTCTCGAAGGCGGCCTCGACCTCGCTCCGGTGATCACCGGCCGTTACGGCTTCCGCGACCACGAGGCCGCTTTCGCCGAGGCGGCCGGCGGCCGCGGCGGCAAGGTCATTCTGGACTGGACCCTCTAAGGAACTGATGATGTTCGATTCCGTACGCGACGATCTGCGCACCACCCTCGACGAGATCCGCGCCGCCGGGCTCCACAAGCCCGAGCGCGTCATCGGCACCCCGCAGTCCGCGACCGTGAGCGTCACCTCGGGCGGCCGTCCCGGCGAGGTCCTCAACTTCTGCGCGAACAACTACCTCGGCCTCGCCGACCACCCCGAGGTCGTGGCCGCGGCCCACGAGGCCCTCGACCGCTGGGGCTACGGCATGGCGTCCGTGCGCTTCATCTGCGGTACGCAGGAGGTGCACAAGGAGCTGGAGGCGCGGCTGTCCGCGTTCCTCGGCCAGGAGGACACGATCCTCTACTCCTCCTGCTTCGACGCCAACGGAGGCGTCTTCGAGACCCTGCTCGGCGCCGAGGACGCGGTGATCTCCGACGCCCTCAACCACGCCTCGATCATCGACGGCATCCGGCTCTCCAAGGCGCGCCGCTTCCGGTACGCCAACCGTGACATGGCCGACCTGGAGGCCCAGCTCAAGGAGGCGTCGGACGCCCGGCGCCGGCTGATCGTCACGGACGGCGTCTTCTCGATGGACGGCTACGTCGCCCCCCTCCAGGAGATCTGCGACCTCGCCGACCGGTACGACGCGATGGTCATGGTCGACGACTCGCACGCTGTCGGTTTCGTCGGCCCCGGCGGGCGGGGCACCCCCGAGCTGCACGGCGTCATGGACCGCGTCGACATCATCACCGGCACCCTCGGCAAGGCGCTCGGCGGCGCCTCCGGCGGCTACGTCGCGGCCCGCGCCGAGATCGTCGCCCTGCTGCGCCAGCGCTCGCGCCCGTACCTCTTCTCCAACACGCTCGCCCCCGTGATCGCGGCGGCGTCCCTGAAGGTCCTCGACCTCCTGGAGTCGGCGGGCGATCTGCGCGAGAGGCTCGCCGCGAACACCGCGCTGTTCCGCTCCCGGATGACGGCCGAGGGCTTCGACATCCTCCCGGGCGACCACGCGATCGCCCCGGTCATGATCGGTGACGCGTCCGTCGCCGGGCGGATGGCGGAACTGCTCCTGGAGCGCGGTGTGTACGTGATCGGCTTCTCGTACCCGGTCGTCCCGCAGGGCGCGGCCCGTATCCGGGTGCAGCTGTCGGCGGCGCACTCGACGGACGACGTGAACCGCGCGGTGGACGCGTTCGTGGCGGCGCGGGCGGAGCTCGAAGGCTGAAAGACCCGTGTGACCTGAGAGAATCGGTCGCATGATCGAAGCGCGGCGGCTCCACATCCTTCGTGCGGTGGCCCACCACCGCACGGTGACGGCGGCTGCCGCCGCGCTCTATCTCACGCCTTCGGCGGTCTCCCAGCAGCTGACCGCCCTGGAGCAGGAGACCGGGCACCGGCTCGTGGAGCGGGGGGCCAAGGGCGTCCGGCTGACCCCCGCCGGCGAGATCCTGCTCGGCCACACCCACGCGGTGCTGGCCCAGCTGGAGCGGGCCGAGGCCGAGCTGGCCGCCTACAGCGCGGGTTCCGCGGGCACGGTCACCGTCGCCGCCTTCGCGACCGGCATCGGCCTCGTGGTCGCTCCCGCACTCGCCCGTCTCGCCGCCACCGCACCCGGTATCCATGTCCGGGTGCAGGACGCCGAGGGCGACGCCAGCCTGCCGATGGTGCTCGACCGGCAGGTCGACATCGCGGTCGCCGTCGAGTACCGGGGCGCCCCGGACGCGGACGATCCGCGGCTGACCCACGTCCCCCTGTACGCCGAGCCGTTCGACGCGGTGGTCCCGGTCACCCACCGCCTGGCCGACGCCGACGAGGTGCCGCTCGCCGAGCTCGCCAAGGACCCCTGGATCGGCCCGTACCCCGGCAATCCCTGCCATGACGTGGTGGTCCTGGCCTGCGAGAACGCGGGATTCGAGCCGCGTCTCGAACACTCCTCCGACGACTTCCGTGCCGTCGTCGCCCTCGCCTCCGCCGACGCGGGCGTCGCGCTGGTGCCCCGCTCGGCGCTGATCGGCATGGACCTCACGGGCGTGGTCGTGCGCCCCGTCGACGGGGTCGCGCCCACCCGGCGGGTCTTCGCGGCCGTACGGCGTGGCGCGGAGGGGCATCCGCTGATCCGTCCGGTGCTGGACGCGCTGGCGCGGGCCGCGACCGTGGAGTGAGGTGTCCGACTCCCGGACCCACTCACTGTCTCTCATGTTTGGGATAGCATCCCGAATATGGGAATCGAGGTGCGGGACTCCGTGGATGCCCGCCTGGGGGCCCGGCTCGCCGAGCTGCGGGCCGCACAGGGCTGGTCGCTGGCGGAGCTGGCGGAACACAGCGGGGTCAGCCGGTCCACCCTGTCCCGGGCCGAGCGCGCTGAGATCAGCCCCACGGCCTCGCTCCTGAACCGGCTGTGCGCCGTGTACGGACGGACCATGTCGCAGCTGCTCAGCGAGGTCGAGGCGGAACCCGCCGGGCTGGTGCGGGCGGCCGACCAGACGGTCTGGAAGGACGGCGCCTCCGGCTTCGTACGACGGTCGGTGTCCCCGCCGCACCCGGGGCTGCGCGGCGAACTCGTCGAGGGACGGCTCGTGGCCGGCGCCGACATCGCGTACGACCGGCCCCCCGTGCCCGGCCTGGAGCAGCACATCTGGGTGCTCGACGGGGCGCTGGAGGTGACGGAGCGGGACGTCGAGCACCGCCTCGGCACCGGTGACTGCCTGCGACTACGGGTGTGGGGCCCGACCCGGTTCCGCTGCCCCGGCCCGCAGGACGTGCGGTACGCGCTGGTGGTGGTGCGCCCGTGATCACCGTCTCCCGGCTGAGCGCGGCCGAAGTCCTCGCCCACGCCGAGGAGTTGGCCGGCCTCCTGACCGACACCGTGGACGGCGGGGCCTCGGTCGGCTTTCTCGCGCCGCTCGACCACGCGTCGGCCGTGGTCTGGTGGGAGGGGCGTGCGGCCGCGGTGTCGGCCGGCAGCCTCGCGGTGTGGGTGGCGCGGAGCGCGGACCGGGTGCTCGGCACGGTCGGCCTGGCCCTCCCCGACAAGCCCAACAGCCGCCACCGCGCCGAGCTGGTGAAGCTGATGGTCCACCGGGAAGGCCGCGGGCGGGGACTCGGCCGCACGCTGCTGACCACCGCCGAGCGGGCGGCCGCCGTAGCCGGGGTCACCCTCCTGCACCTCGACACGGAGACCGACAGCCCGGCCGAGAACCTCTACCTGTCCGCGGGCTGGACCCGCCTCGGGGCGATACCCGACTACGCGACGACCCCCACGGGTGTCCTCCGTCCGACGACGATCTTCTACAAGCGGGTGGGAGACCCCGCCGCGGCTGCGACCTGAGGTGCCGCACCGGCGACATCACGTGCCGCACCGGCGGCTCCCGCATCCCGGCCCGGCCGGCCCCTTCCGGTCGTCCCGCTGATCGCGCAGGTCAGTGCCGGTGTGTCGGTGCCATTGGCTACCGTGCTCCGCATGTCGCCGAACGCCGAAGACGTACGCCGGATCGCCCTGTCCCTGCCGGACACGACGGAGAAGACCGCCTGGAGCATGCCCACCTTCCGGGTCGCGGGGAAGATGTTCGCCACCCTGCCCGAGGAGGAGACCTCCATCGCCGTGCGCTGCCCCAAGGAGGAGCGCGACGAACTCGTCCTGGCGGAGCCCCGGAAGTTCTGGATCGCCGGCCACGAGGCGGGCTTCGCCTGGGTCCGGGTCAGGCTCGTGGCGCTGGAGGACGACGACGAACTCCGTGACATCCTCGCCGACTCCTGGCGGCAGGCCGCCCCGCCCCGACTGCTCGACTCCCACCCGGAGTTGGGGCTCCCCGCGGACCGGTGAAAATCCCTCCGTCACCGGGTGTGCCGCGTGACATGATCCGGGGGCCGGGGCGGAGGCAGGGACGCCCGGTTCGCGGGGGGAGCCGCGGGGGCGACTGCGGGTGAGGGGCGCGGGCGGGATGTACGGAACGTCACCGAGTGGTGAGCCATCGGGGTCCGGATCGACGGCCGACGAGGACGCGGTGGGTCCGGGCGCCGGGGCCCCGGACGGGAGCGACCGGACCGTCGACCCGATCGCGGCTCCGGCGCCGTCCACCGCCACGGTCCCCGGCCGCCACCGCCCCGCCGCCGTGACCGGCCTCGCGCCGGTCTGGTCGCGGGACTTCGCGCTGTTCTTCGTCGCGCGGGCGCTCGCCCGGCTCGGCGACACGATGCTCCCGGTGGCGCTCGCCGCCGGACTGCTCCAGCACGGTTACGGGGCGGGAGCCATCGGCCTCGCGATGGCCGCGTCCGCCGCCCCGTTCGCCGGGCTGGTGATCTTCGGCGGGGTCATCGCCGACCGGTTCAGCACGCGCAAGCTGATGATCGGGGCCGACCTCGTACGCCTGGTCACCCAGGCCCTCGCCGCGGGGCTCTTCTTCACCGGCCACGTGGTCCTGTGGCAGATCTGCGCGATCGGCGCGGTCAACGGCGCGGCCGGAGCCGTCTTCCAGCCGGGCGTCGCCAGTACGGTGCCGCGTCTGGCGGCCGACGTGCAGGGAGCGAACGGCGCGATCCGGATCGCCGAGTCCGCCGCGCAGCTCGCGGGTCCGGCCCTCGCGGGGCTCCTGGTCGCGTTCTCCTCGGCCGGCGGGGTCTTCGCGGCGCACTCGGCGACGTACGCGCTGAGCGCCCTGTGCCTGCTCCTGCTCCGCCTCCCTCCGGCCCCGCCCGGGAGCCGGCCGCACGGCGGTAGTTTCCGGGGCGATCTCGTCGTGGGCTGGCGGGAGTTCAGGGCGAGGACCTGGCTGTGGGGGGTCATCGTCATCTGGTGCGTGTACATGCTCTTCATCTCGGGTCCCACCGTCCCCCTGGTGGCCACGGAGGTGGTCCAGCGGCACGGCGCGAGCGCCTACGGCCTTATCAACTCCGCGCTCGGCGCCGGCACCGTCGTGGGTGGCCTGCTGGCCCTGCGGCTGCGACCCCGCCGCATGCTGCGGGCCGGCTCGATCGCCCTGTTCGCCTTCGCCTGCTTCCCCGCCACCGTCGGTGCGGGGCTCGGGGTGCCGGCCATGTCGGCCGGAGCGGCGGTCGCGGGTGCGGGCATGTCGTTCTGGGGCGTGATGTGGGCGACCAGCGTGCAGACGCAGGTCGCTCCCGACGTCCTCAACCGCATCCACGCCTACGACGTCGCGGGCTCCCTGGCGATGATGCCCTTCGGCCAGGCGCTGGCGGGGCCGGCCGCGTCGGTCCTCGGCGCCGACAACGTCCTGCTGGTGGCGGGTGCGATGACGTTGGTCGTCTGCACGTCCCTGCTGCTGGTGCCCGCCATCCGTGACCTGCTGCGCGTCGACCCGCCGGCCCGGCTGCCCCGTACGGACCGCGCCGTACGCCACCCGGCACGCCACGACCCTCACTGACGGGCCTGCGGCCGCCGTTGAATCCTCCCTCGGTACGGCGCGCCGCCGGTCGCACGCAACGGGGTCCGACCGGACCGCCGTTGGCACCTGCCCCCGGTGCGCCCGGGTTGCCGCTCGCACGCAGCCTGGCGCGCTGGGGCCGTCGGTCGGGTGCGCCCCTGGCTGTCCAGAGGCGCCGGTCGTGTACAACGCGGTGTTCTGGACTGCCGTTGGCGTCTGTCTCTAGATGCCCAGGTTGCCGCTCGCATGCGACCTGGCGTGCTGGGGCCGTCGGTCGGGTGCACCCCCGGCTGCCCAGAGTCGCCGGTCGCGCACAACGCGGTTCGTCCGGACCGCCGTTGACGTCCCCTGGGTGCACGGGTTGTCGGTCGCGCGCAACCTGGTGTCTGAGGCTGCCAGCTGCGTGCACTCCGGGCTGCCGGTCACACACAACGTGAGCTGTCCGGGCGGCCGTTGACGCCTTCCCGGGCCGCCCGGGCAGGCGTGCCGCACGCAACGCGCGGCACGCCGGGGCCGCCAGGCGACGTACCCCGGCGTGCCGGAGCCGTCGTCGGTCGCCCGTCATCCGGGACGGCCGTCGGCGGCCGGTGCGTGACCGGGGCCCGGGGCGCAACCTGGACCGTCGGTCCCGCACGACCGGGGCGCCGGTGACGTACAACTCGGGTCGGCAGGGCCTACGTTCGCAGGAGACCCGGGGTGCCCACGCCTGCGGACGCACCCGGCCCGCACCGCCGTGACACCCGACCAGGGTCGCGGAGGCGTCCGGTCACGCGTCACCCGGAGCGCTCAGGAAGCCCCCGATCCGCTCCCGCAGGGACCCCGCGTCGAGCCCGTGCGCGGCCAGGTGCTCGTCGACGGTTCCGTACTTGCGCAGCTCGCGGCGGCCGACGCCGAGGCCGAGCACGCGGTGGGGTACGTCGGCGAGCGCGTCGGACACGGCGGCCGTGGACGTGCCCGCCAGGCAGGGCTCGACGAGGACGACATCGGTGCCGGCGGCCTCGGTGGCGCGCCGCAGCGCCGCCGCGTCGAACGGCCGGACGGTGGTGGCGTACAGCACCGTGACGTCGAGCCCCTCCGTCGCGTCGAGCACCGCGTCGAGCACCGGCCCGACGGCGACGACCACGCCGTCGCGCCCCTCGCGGACCGTGAGCATCCGTGCGCCGTCGACCGGGCGGCCCTGCGCGTTGGACTGCGTCGACAGCCGCACGTACACCTTGTCGTCGCCGGCGGCGACCGCGTGCCGCAGCAGGGTCTCGGCCTCGTCGGGGTGCCCCGGCACATGCACGGTCCAGCCGTCCAGGGTGTCGAGCAGCGCCACGTCGCCGGGTGCCATGTGGGTGAAGCCCCCGGCGGGCCAGTCGAAGGACGCGGCGGCGCTCACCAGCACCGCGCCCACGTCCTGATGGCCGAGGTCGAGCTTCACCTGTTCGAAGGGACGCTCGACGAGGAAACTGGCGAAGGTGTGCAGGACGGGCCGCAGCCCGCTGAGCGCGAGGCCCGCGCCCGCTCCGACGAGGAGCTGTTCGCGGATCCCGACGTTGATCACCCGTTCCGGATGCCTGGTCCTGGCCTCCGCGAAGCCGTCCTTGCCGATCTCGGCCAGTACGACCGCGACCCGGGGGTCCTCGTCGAGCAGCCGGGAGACGACGGGGGCGAATCGGTCACGCATGGTGTCCATGGGGTGGTCCTTTCGGCGACGTGCGGGATGAACCGGTCGGGACGGTCCCGGTGGGCGACGGGACCGGCGGCGCCGGGCGGGTGCGCGTGGGGCGGCCGCTCACGCGAGCTTCGGCTCGACCCGGGCGACGACGACGTGCGGTCGGCCCGGATGGGGCGCGGTGAAGGCGCTGTACAGCGCGTCGTGGTCCCGGCCGTCGACGGTCAGGGCGGACCAGCCCGCGGCCTCGAACCGGGCGGCGATGCCGCCGGGCCGGGCATGGCTGGCCGAGGAGTTGTCGATCACGACGGTGTGCAGCCGGTCGAGCCCGGCGGGACCGGCGTAGGCGATCGCCTCGTGGTTGCTGCCCTCGTCCAGCTCCGCGTCGCCGGTCAGCACCCAGACCCGCGGTTCGCCGAGCCCCCGCGCGCGCAGGCCCAGTGCGGTGCCGACGGCGATCGGCAGTCCGTGCCCGAGCGAGCCGCTGCCGATCTCGGCGCCCGGGACCAGCACCCGGTCCGGATGGTGCCCGAGCGGCGAGTCGTACGAGCCGAATCCCGGCAGCCACCCGACGGGCAGGAAACCCTTGGCCGCCAGCACCGCGTAGTACGCCATCGGTCCGTGCCCCTTGGAGAGCAGGAACCGGTCCCGCTCCGGATCGTCCGGCCGCTCGGGCGTGACCCGCAGCACCCGGTCGTAGAGCACCCACAGCGCGTCGAGCGTGGAGGTCGCCGCCGGTCCGTGCTTCTCGTCGCCGGTCATCAGCCCCATCAGCCGGGCGAGGTCCGGGTAGCCGTGGTCGCGTTCCCTCGTGATCGTCATGGTGACGAGAGTGCAACCTCGACCAAGCTTGAGGTCAAGCGGCGGGCCGGAGGATCCGCCGGCCGCGGAGAAAGGGGTGCGCGACCACGGGTGCGAGTGCGGTATTGTTTCGGTGCACGTTCGGCCAGGGGGAAACCCCAGGTCAGGCGGGCAACGGGACGTGGCGCAGCTTGGTAGCGCACTTGACTGGGGGTCAAGGGGTCGCAGGTTCAAATCCTGTCGTCCCGACTTTTGAAGTCGTGGCTCGGAGGCCGTCTTCTCAGCGATGAGAAGGCGGCCTCCGGGCTTTTTTGGCGTCCACTCCGGGCACCGGTTGACGAAAGCGACAGAGCTTCCTTTTCGGATATCACCCCTTGATGCGGGACAGGGGGTTGATTGCGGAAGGAATCCCGTCCGGCCGGAGGGTGCGCAGGTAACTGACCGACTGTCAATGTTCGCAAGTACTCCCCATATTGACGGTCCGTCACGACTTGCGGCGATGATACGATCGCCGCACTTGCCGAGCGGGCTACGGGCACAAAACGACTTTTCCGGCCAGCAGTACGGCCCGGGCGGTAATCCCTGCGCAGCGGGCTCCGGTTCCGCCGTGCTGACGGGAATTCAGTAGCTGGCTGCCAGTCGCTTGAAGAGAGTCTTATGACGCAATACATACAGGACCCGGCTCTCTGGGCTCTTATCGCTGGGACTCCGCTTGCAGCTGCCGCCATTATTCGTGGACAGCGGGCGGCGCGTAGTTTAAAGCAGGAGAATCAAGGGCTCAGGGATCATTACGCTGAGCTCGAGAATCAGTATTCCGCCTCGGTGAAAAAGGCTCAGGAGCAAGCCGAAGAAGCAACGAGAACGGCGCTCAAGTCGGCGATGCGTACCCTTCAGGGTCTCGCCGGCGAACAGCAGCTCGCCATTTCGAAACTGCAGACGAAGTACGGCGAGTCGCTCATCCTCCAGGACCTCCTGGACATCGACCACATGAACTCGCAGTTCGGTCGGCGCGCTCAGTCGATCGCGGTTCTCTGCGAAGGCTGGCTGGGACGGCAGCGCGATATCGCCTCCGTCTACGACGTGGTCCGCAGCGCGCAGGGCAGGATCCGTCACTTCCAGCGGGTCGAAATCCTCTCCCAGGTCGATTTCGCGGTCACCAGCCGGGCGGTCGAACCGGTGGCACTGGCACTCGCCGAACTTCTCGACAACGCCACCAGCTATTCCGCACCGGAATCCACGGTCGAGATCAACGTCCGTGCCGTGCCCAAGGGCATCTGCATCGTCGTCGACGACGCCGGCGTCGGCATGAACGAGGAGGAGAAGACCAGGGCGGCGAAACTCCTGTCGAGCGAGCGGGCCTCGGGTGTCTCCGGGCTCGGCAATCCTCCGCAGTTCGGCTTCGCGGTGATCGGTGTGCTCTGCGAGCGCTACGGCTTCACGGTGTCCGTCGACTCCACCTCCCCCTACGGGGGTGTGCGCGCCGTGGTGCTGCTGCCGGACGAGCTGCTCACCAGCATGCCGCAACCAAAGGAGCGGGCGCAGACCGTGAGCACTGTTCCCTCGCTGAACCCGAGCGGCCCGGAACCCGTCGTGGCCGCGTCCACGACCGCCGACGGACTGCCCAAGCGCCGCCGCAGGCGGGCGATGGCCATCGTGCCGCAGAGTTCCGACACCGCGAGCGCGCCGGTCCGCTCCGAGGAGGAGACCGCCTCGATCATGGGCGCCTTCCAGCGCGGCACCCAGACCGGTCGAGCCGCGCACCCGGACCCCGCGGACCGGACGAGCAACGCACATGAGGCAAGCAGCGAAGGGCATGAGGTTTCGTGAACAACGATCTGTCATGGATGCTTGACGGCGTCCTGGAGATTCCCGGCGCTCTGCACGCGGTCCTGGTCTCCGCCGACGGGCTCCTGATGGCCTCCTCCAAGGGGGTCGACAGGGACACCGCGGACACCGTCGCCGCCGCGATGAGCGGCGTGCAGTCGTTGAGCCGCTCGATCGGGTTCTTCTGCGACGGGACCGACCTGAAGTGGCGTCAGACGCTGGTCGAGTTCGACGGCGGCTGGGTCTTCCTGATCTCCGCCGGTGAGGGCGCCTACCTCGCGGTCTCCGCCTCCACCGACATCGACATGGCGGACATCACCTTCCGTATGCAGCAGTTGGTCGGACAGCTGGGCAAGGCGCTGACGACCCCGCCGCGCGAGAACATCGGCGCACGCCCGTGACCGACTCCGACCAGCAGGAGCCCGAGACCGCGGAGTTAGTGCGGCCGTACGTCATCACCAACGGCCGGGATCTCCCCGAGGGCGACCAGTTCTCGCTGATCACACTGGTCACGGCCGCCGCCGACCACCCCCAGCGGCGGACCCGGCTCTCTCCCGAGGAACAGAGCCTGCTGGAGATGTGTTCCGGCGGCTACCTCTCGGTCGCCGAGATCGCCGGACACATGCGCCTGCCCATGGGCGTGGTGAAGATCCTTCTCAACGCCCTGGCCGAGGGCGGTTACCTCATCACGCGCGCGCCGGTGGCGCGTGCGCGCCTGGTCGACGAGCAGATACTTCAGGAGGTGCTGGATGGTCTCCGGGCCCGTTTTGGATGAGAAGGCGTACGTCCGCGGCGGAGCGGCGCAGACCGCCGTGAAGATCCTGGTCGTCGGGCACTTCGCGGTCGGCAAGACCACCTTCGTCGGGACGATGTCCGAGATCCCTCCGCTGTCCACGGAGGAGACGATGACGCAGGCCGGCGAGGAGATCGACGACCTCAAGGGCGTCCGCGGCAAGACCACCACCACGGTCGCCATGGACTTCGGGCGCCTGACGATCAGCGACCACGTCGTGCTGTACCTGTTCGGTACGCCGGGACAGCAGCGGTTCGTGCAGATGTGGGAGGACATGGCGCGCGGCGCGCTCGGCGCCCTGGTGCTGGTCGACCCCGAGCGGCTGGCGGACTCCTTCGCCGTCATCGACCTGATCGAGCAGTACGGACTGGCGTACGCCATCGCCGTCAACCGCTTCGACGGTACGCCGATCCGTGAGGAGCACGCCCTGCGTGAGGCACTGGATCTGCTGCCCGACACTCCGGTCGTCACCTGCGACGCGCGTGACGAGAAATCATCAGCCAGCGCTCTGATCACCCTCGTTCACTATCTGCAGGACCGTGCCCGCTAGGAGCAAGAATGAACACTGATTCCACCGTTCCCGTGCCGCCACCCGGGTGCCCGGCCCATGCCACGGGTGAGCCGGTGCCGCTGCACGGGCCGGAGTTCGCGGCCGATCCGCAGGCCTATTACGAGTACATGCGTCACTACGGGCCGACCGCGCCGGTCGAACTCGCCCCGGGTGTCGAGGCGACCCTGGTCACGGATTACTCGGCGGCGCTCCAACTGCTCCAGAACGCGGGGTCCTTCCGGAAGGACTCGCGTCGCTGGCGGGACTTCAACGACGGCGTGATCAGCCCGGACAGCCCGGTCCTCCCGCTGCTCGTGTACCGGCCCAACTGCATGTTCAGTGACGGCGCCGAACACATGCGGCTGCGGCAGGCCGTCACGGACAGCTTCGCGCGCGTCGATTCGCACTGGCTGAGCCAGAGTACCGAGCGGGTGTCGAACTACCTCATCGCACAGTTCAGTACGCGCGGCTCCGCCGACCTGCTCAACGACTACGCCAAGCTGTTGCCGCTCTTCGTCTTCAACGAACTCTTCGGCTGCCCCGCCGAGATCGGTGACCGCGTCCTCTTCGGCATATCCGGCATCTTCGACGGCGTGAACGCCGAGAAGGCGAACGCGGTGCTGTCCCAGGCGGTGGGCGAGCTGGTGGCCCTCAAGCGATCCCGCCCCGGCGACGACGTCACCTCCTGGCTGATGCAGCATCAGGCGGCCCTGACCAACGAGGAGATGGCGCACCAGCTCGTCCTCCTCCTGGGAGCGGGCGCCGAACCGCTGCGCAACCTCATCTCGAACACCCTGCACCTGCTGCTCACCGACGACCGCTACGCGGCGGGCGGGCTGATCGAGGAGGCGATCGACACCACGCTGTGGAAGAACCCGCCCATGGCCAACTACGCCCCGCACTACCCGGCCACCGACATGGAGTTCGCCGGGCAGAAGCTGGCGGCCGGTGATCTGGTCCTGGTCAGCTTCGCGGCGGCCAACACCGACCCGGCGCTCGCGTCCTCCCGCCACGCCTCCAGCAACCGGTCCCACCTCGCGTGGAGTGCCGGACCGCACGCCTGCCCGGCGAAGGACCCGGCCCGGCTCATCACCGTGGCGGCCATCGAGAACCTCTTCAACCGGCTGCCCGATGTCGAACTGGCGGTCCCCGAGGACAGCCTGACCTGGCGGCCCGGCCCCTTCAACCGGGCCCTGGCCGCACTGCCGGCCCGTTTCCACCCGGTCCGGGCCGTCCGGTCGCCGGACGCGCGGGAACAGCCGCAGACCGCGGCGCGGACCGACCAGGGCGGCGCACCGGGCCGGCAGGACCGGGGCGGCTTGTGGAGTTCGTTCCTTTCCTGGTGGAAGGCGTGAGCTACGCAACAGCCGGCAACATCCGCACACAGCATGAACTTTCAACCGTGGGGGTAGGGAAGAGCGCGGCATCCGTGTTGTAACACAAGTTAAAGGAGGTGTCGTGGAGCCCTCGTCCACCGACGCCACTTCAGCTCAGCACCCCGCAGCATCCCACCAGCCCCTACGACCGGCCTCGCGGAGGAGTTCCCACCCCCGCCGGGCCATACGCATCACACCGCACAGGCCGGAAGGCGAGATACCCGCCCGCACAGGCGGGTATCTTTTTGCCCTCTCCCCGGAGCCCCGCTCCCGCCGGGCTCCCGTCCCGCCCCACCCGTGGCGCGCGAACTCCGCGTCGCTCCGGGAGGGTTGCCGGTGATCTCCTCCCGTCTCAACGGTGGACAGATCGTGGCGACCCAGCCACTGGGCACCTTCGTGTCGGACCAGTTACTACGCCTGTGCCGCGCCGTGGGACTGCGCCGGTCCGACGCCGAGGTCTACGCGCGTGTCCTGACGGACTGTCTGGGCAGCGGGGCGCAAAGGCCGTTGGACCAGCCGCCGCCCCACCCGAGCTTCCTGTCCGACGACCACACACCGGTCGAGTACTCCCTCGCCCTCGTCCCTGACGCGCCCCCGACGCTGCGGGTGCTGCTGGAACCGGGGTACGCGGCCGAGACCCTGGAACAACAGGGCCGTATCGGACTGCGTGTCGTCCGCGCCATGGCGGAGCGATGGGGCTTCTCCACCGGCCGGCTCGACGGGCTGGAGGACCTGTTCCTCCCCCCGGACCCCCAGGGCCCGCTGGCGCTGTGGATCGCTCTGGAACTGCGTCCCGGCGGGGTGCCCAAGGTCAAGATCTATCTGAACCCCGCGGCGTCCGGGGCGGACCGGGCCGCCGAGACCCTGCGCGAGGCGCTGGACAGACTCGGCCACCGGCAGGCGTTCGACGCGCTGCCCCCGGCCGACGGCTATCCCTTCCTCGCCCTCGACCTCGGTGACTGGGAGACACCCCGGGTGAAGGTCTACGTCACCCATCGTGACGCGTCGGCCGCCGACGTCGGCTCGCTGTCCCGCGGCGAGCCCGGCCCGGGACGGGAGACCGTCGAGGAGTTCTTCCGGGTCGCGGCGGGCCTGGAGGGAACGGACCGGCACGCCGGCGCGGGGGAGACGCTCCGGCTGGCGGGACGGCCCGTGCTCTCCTGCCACTCCTTCACGGAGACGGCGACCGGCCTGCCGAGCGGCTTCACCCTCCACGTACCCGTCCGGGACTACGTCCGGCACGACGGGGAGGCACACGCCCGCGCCACGGCCGTGCTGCGCCGCCACGGTATGGACCCCGCCGCACTCGACCGGGCGCTGGCCACCGTCACCTCGCGACCACTGCACGACGGTGTCGGCCTCATCGCCTACCTGGCGCTAGTCCACGAACGGAACCGGCCGCCCCGCGTCACCGCGTACATCTCCTCGGAGGCGTACGCCGTGCGGCCGCCGTTGCCCGCACGGCCGCGTCACCAGCCGTTCTCTTCCCCCCGCGCGGCGCGTACCGAGCCGCGCGAAACCCTCCACTCAGTAGGACACGGAAAGGCAGGAGCAGAAATCAGGATGGAGCCGTACCGGATCAAAGTCGTCGAACCCATTCCGCTCACGACCCCCCAGCAGCGCAAGGCGGCCATCGAGCGGGTGCACTACAACCTCTTCGACCTGCGCGCCGACGAGGTGACCATCGACCTGCTGAGCGACTCGGGCACGGGCGCCCTGTCCTCGGCGCAGCTCGCCGTGGGCATGGCCGGAGACGAGTCCTACGCGGGCTCGCGTTCCTTCTACCGCTTCCGCGACACGGTGTCGGAACTGACCGGCTACACCCATATATTGCCGGCCCACCAGGGGCGTGCGGCGGAACGCATCCTCTTCTCCAACCTGCTCGAACCCGGCGACACCGTCCTGTCCAACACGCACTTCGACACCACGCGCGCCAACGTGGAGCTGAACGGCTGCGTGGCCCGTGACCTGCCGTGCCCCGAGGCCCGGAACCTGGACAGCCGGGAGCCGTTCAAGGGGAACATCGACCTGGGGGCGCTGGAACAGGCGCTGGGGGAATCGACCGGATCGCGCGTCGCCGCGGTGGTCATGACGATCACCAACAACGGCGGTGGCGGCCAGCCCGTCTCCATGGAGAACCTGCGTCGGGCGTCGGAACTGTGCCGCCGGCACTCCGTCCCGCTGATCCTGGACGCGGCCCGCTTTGCCGAGAACGCCTGGCTGGTCACCCGGCACGAGGAGGCCTACCGCAACCACACTCCCCGGCAGGTCGCCGAGGAAGCGTTTCGTCTGGCCGACGGCTGTGTGATGAGCGCCAAGAAGGACGGCATCGTCCACATCGGCGGCTTCATCGGGCTGAACGACCCGGAGCTCGCCCAGAAGTGCGAACTCCTCCTGATCGCCACCGAGGGGTTCCCCACCTACGGCGGCCTCGCCGGACGTGACCTCGACATGATGGCCCAGGGTCTCCAGGAGGTGACCGAACCCTCGTACCTCGCGGAACGGGCGGAGAGCGCCGACCATCTCGCCCAGCGCGTCCGTGCCGCGGGCGTCGACATCCTGGAACCGCCCGGCCTGCACGCCCTGTACCTCAACGCGGGACGGCTGCTGCCCCACATACCGCCCCACCAGTACCCCGGACACGCCCTGGCCTGCCGGCTCTATCTGGAGGGCGGTATCCGCTCGGCCGAACTCGGCTCGCTCTACCTCGGCGAGGAGGACGAGGAAGGGAACCCGGTCAAGAGCCCGCCGTACGAGCTGGTCAGGCTGGCGCTGCCGCGTCGCGTGTACACCCGCAGCCACTACGACCACGTCGGCAGGACCCTGGAACGGATCGCCAAGACCGCGGAGTCCGTGCGCGGTTACCGGATCGTGGAGCAGTCCCCGATTCTGCGGCACTTCCGCGCCAAGCTCCAGCCGGTGACCGGCTAGCACCGCCGCGGAGCGGCGCCCGACGGGTCCCGCACGGCCGTCGGGCGCCACCCCACGCCGGGGGACGGCCGGCCGGTGGCGGGGGAAGGCCGCGGGGGGGGCCCCCCGCGGGGGCGGTGTAACAAGGGCCGCGGCCGCGGACCCTAGCAGGTGAGGTCTCGGGGGGGGGGCGTGGCTGTATC
>NZ_JBHWEL010000040.1:0-21441 GCF_042734135.1 Streptomyces sp. NPDC059668
CCGGTGACTTCAGGTCGAGCACCATGCCCCGCTTGTTGCGGTTGGCGAGGTGCCAGCCGTAGTTGGCCTGCGCCCTGGGACTGGGCGGTACGGAACTCAGCCGCCGCTGGGGGTCGCCCGCACCCGGCGGCTCGATCTTGATGACGTCCGCCCCGAAGTCGGAGAGCATGGTCGCCGCGGCCGGTGCCGCGATGAAGCTCGCCACGTCGAGGACCTTCAGACCGGTGAAGACGGATTCGGTGGTCATCGCCGTCACCCCACGAAGGCGCTGTGGCCGGTGATGGACTTGCCGACGATGAGGGTCTGCATCTGGTGGGTTCCCTCGTACGAGTAGAGAGCCTCGGCGTCGGAGAAGAACCGGGCGACGTCGTAGTCGAGGACGATGCCGTTGCCGCCGAAGATCTCGCGGCACCAGGCCACGGATTCGCGCATACGGGCCGCGACGTACTCCTTGGCCAGCGCGGACTGCTCGTCGCGGAAGATGCCCTGGTCCTGGAGCCGGGCGAGCTGGACCAGCATGCCCCAGGAGGCGGTGATGTTGCCCAGGCTCTTGACCAGCAGGTCCTGCACCATCTGGAACTTGGCGATCGGACGGCCGAAGGCTATGCGTTCCTTGGCGTAGTCGAGTGCGAGTTCGTAGGCGCCGATCATGACGCCGAGGGCCTGCCAGGCGACCCCGCCGCGGGTGACGCGCAGGACCTCCGCGACGTCCCGGAAGCCCTTGATGTTGTGCAGCCGGTTGGCCTCCGGCACACGGACGTCGGTCAGGGTGATCTCGGCGTTCTGCACGATCCGCAGCGCGATCTTGCCCTCGATCTTCTCCGGCCGGAAGCCGGGGGTGCCCTTCTCGACGACGAAGGCCTTGACCTTGTTGTCGTCGACGTCCCGGGCGAAGACCACGACGTAGTCGGCGAAGGTGGCGTTGCCGATCCACTTCTTGGCGCCGTTGAGGATCCAGTCGTCGCCTTCGCGCCTGGCGGTGGTACGCATGCCGCCGGAGACGTCGGAGCCACCGAGCGGTTCGGTCAGGGCGAAGGCGCCGATCTTGTCCATCGAGGCCATGGCGGGCAGGAACCTGTCGCGCTGCTCCTGGTCGCCGCCGTAGTAGATGGAGTAGAAGCCGAGCCCGTTGTGGACGCCGAAGAAGGTGGCGGTGGAGGCGTCGACACGGCCCAGCTCGGTGGCGAGCATGCCGCCGAGCAGGTGGCTGGCGGCCGGCTTGTGCTCGCCGTAGCCCTCGTAGGCCAGGGCGGCCAGCCCGCTGCCGCGGAACTTCTCGATCATCTCGAAGGGGAACTCGCCCTTGCCCCAGTACTCGTTCACCAGCGGCTTGATCTCCTTGCGCAGGAAGGCGCGGGCCTTGAGCAGGATCTCGCGCTCCTCGTCCGACAGCAGCGCCTCGTACTGGTAGAAGTCGGCGGCCAGTTGGTCGTCCTGCTGTTCGGCGGGGGTGACGGTGGTGGCGCTCGTGGTGGCGGCAGTGGCGGTCGTGGTGGCGGCGGTGGCGGTGGTCATCTCACTTCTCCTTGGTGTGCTCGGTGCGCCGGATGTCCTCCAGGGCGGACAGGACGGCGAGTTGTCGGCGGTCGCGGGCTTCGGCGAGGTCGGCGTACGGCGTAGAGCCGTATGCCCTCTCCACCGCTTGGATCACCCGCTCCCGGTCCTCGGGGTCCTGCGAAGGCTCACCGAGGGGCATCCGCTGCATGGTCGAGCCGATGTGCTCGGTGATGTGGCGGTAGCCGCCGGGGCCACCGCCCAGGTGCGCGCCGAGGAACGGCCCGACCGTCGCCCAGCGGACGCCGAGCGAGTGGGTCACGATGGTGTCCAGGTCCTCGGGGGTCACCACGCCTTCCTGGACGAGGTGGACGGCCTGGCGGCTGAGCGCGTTCTGGAGCCGGTTGCCGACGAAGCCGGGGATCTCCTGGCGTTCGACGACGGGGGTGCGGCCGACGGCGGTGTAGAAGTCGACGGCCTCCCGCACGGCTTCCTCGGTGGTGCGTGCGCCGGGCACGACCTCGACGAGCGGCAGCAGGTGGGGCGGGTTGAAGGGATGCCCGATGAGGATGCGGCCGGCGTCCTCGAGTTCCGTGGTGAAAGCGGTCGCCGGGATCGCCGACGACGAGCTGAGCAGCAGCGCGTGCCCGGGGGTCTCCCGGACCAGCCGGGCGAACAGCTCCTTCTTGAACTCGACGCGCTCGGGGCCGTTCTCCTGGACGACGTCCGCGTGCCGAACGGCCTCGGTGACGTCGCCCGCGACGTGTACGCGGCCGGCGAGGCCGGAGGTGTCCAGGCCCTGGGCGGCCAGCTGCGGGGCGAACGCGGCGAGCGCCTCGGCGAGCGCCTCCGGCAGGTCGGGGCGGGGATCGCTGACGTGGACGTCCAGGCCGTGCGCGGCGAACAGCGCCGTCCAGGAGAGTCCGATGGTGCCCGCGCCGATCACGGCGGCGGTACGGAACGGATGCGTCACTGGGCGCCTTCCTTCAGGTAGTCGAAGACCGGCTCGACGGGTGCGAGGGTCAGGTCGGTGAGGATGTGGCTGGCCGAGACGACCTCCAGGACGGGCAGGTCCGCCAGCGGGGCGAGGACATGGGCGAAGAGCTGGAGCCGGGCCGGGCCGGCGTACGCCTCCTTGACCACCACATCGGTGATCTCGGTGCGCACCAGTTCCTGGACGCGCAGGTCACGGTGGTAGCCCGGGACGGACTTGAGCATGAAGGTCGGGACGGTGATCTGGTCCCTGGCCGTGGCCTCGTCGAGAACCCGGTGCTTGTAGCCCATGGTCGCGGTGGCGACACGGAGGGTTCCGTAGTCGAGCGTGCCGACGAGCGTCCCGTTGTCGATGTACAGCGTGGGTGCGCCGATGACCTTCGGATACGCGCTGACCTCGCGCCCCGACGCGGTCGCCGGGAAGTTGTCCAGGTACATCGCGTGCAGGTACTCGCCCCGCTCGCCCTCGAAGACGACCTCGATCGCCTGTCCGGCCTCGGTGTAGGGACCGAAACCGCTGACGTCGCCCATCTTCATGATCTCGAAGCGGACCAGCGGTTCGTCGATCCGAAGGGGTTCGGGCACGACGGCACGCAGCGCGTCGGGATCGGTGCGGTAGACGATGTTGAGGTATTCGCGGTCGGTGAAGCGCGGAACGGTGGGCGCGTACGCGGGGCTGGTCAGCGGGGTGGTCGGATGCCGCCGGACGTCTTCGATCCGCATGTCACTTCCCCGTCCACTGCGGGGCCCGGCGCTCGGCGAAGGCGGTCATGCCCTCCCGGACGTCGGCCGTGGCCATCAGCTCCCCCATCACCGTGCGCTGCGCGGCGAAGGCTTCGGCCTCGGGTACGCCGTCCGCGGCCCGGGCGACCTCCTTCACGGCGGCCAGCGCCAGGGGGGCGTTCGCCGCCAGCCGTTCGGCGAGCAGGAGGGCCTCCGGCACGGTCCGGCCGGCGGGCACGACCCGGTTGGCAAGACCCAGCTCACCGGCCCGGACGCCACTCACCGGCTCGCCGGTCAGCAGCAGCTCCATCGCGAGGTGGTAGGGGATGCGCCGGGGCAGCCGGATCACTCCCCCGCCGGCGGCGATCAGTCCCCGCTTGACCTCCGGCAGACCGAAGTGCGCGTCCCGCGCGGCCACGATCAGGTCGCACGCGAGGGCCAGTTCGAAGCCGCCCCCCATGGCCCAGCCCTCCACGGCGGCGATCAGCGGCTTCGTCCGGTCGGCCTCGGTCACGCCGCCGAATCCGCGCCCCGGGATATCCGGGGACTCGCCCCGCAGGGCCGCCTTCAGGTCCATTCCGGCGCTGAAGGTGCCCTCGGCACCGGTCAGCACGCCGGCCCGGAGTCCCGGGTCCGCCTCCAGTTCGTCCAGGGCGCTCGCCAGCAGGGCGGCGACCTCGGCGTTGACGGAATTGCGTGCTCGTGGGCGGTCGATCGTGATGAGCAGGGTCGTACCCGCCCGTCGGACCTGCACGTCGGCTCTGCTCGTACCGGTCCCTCGGTCGGTGTCGAGCGGCCCGGTGACGAAGGGTTCCGCCATCGCCTCTTCCTTTCGTTCGTGGGTCGTCGTTCCTGCCACATAACGTTAGGGAGGAGCACGGGATGACGGAATCATCAAAAGGGTGACGGCGGTGTGACCACGTCAGTCACACCATTTTCGGAATTACTCCGGCCATCGCTTCGAACCACTGCTCCACATTTCGGCCGATGGTTTCCGGAGTCGAAATTCGGCACGAGGAAAAAGCTCGCCCATCGATATTCATGTGCCTGATTTACATGTCTGGAGGGTCGGCTGCTTCCGCCATAAGCGGCAGACGACAGGCGGCAGGCGGCAGGCGGCAGCGATCCTGGGTCTGCCAGGACCAGGCTGGGCAGGGCCAGGCAACGTATGGAACGGGCCTGGCGGACGGCGTTGACTGAGGGCACAGCCCGCCCCGGTCCGGACCGCCGACGCTGTCGCGGAGGCTGCCGGGCGCCGGTCGCTGTCCCGTTCCGCCCCGTCCCGCATCGCGAAGGGAACCCCGTGTCCGCCGGGCCCCGCGTCCGCCCGGGACGCCCACCCGTGCCGCCGGCACTTCCTCTCCTGGAGTTCGTATGTCCACCACCTGGTTCGTCACCGGCGCTTCCCGCGGCCTCGGGCTGCACATCGCCCGGCAGGCCCTCGACGCCGGCGACAACGTCGTGGCGACCGCCCGGAATCCGCAGGCGGTGCACGACGCGCTGCCGGGATACGGCGACAGGCTGCTGCCGCTCGCGCTCGACGTCGACGATTCCGCCCGGGCCGAGGCCGCCGTGCACAGTGCGCTGTCCCACTTCGGGCGGGTGGACGTACTGGTCAACAACGCCGGCCGCGGACTGGTGGGAGCGGTGGAGGAAACCTCCGACGACGAGGCACGCGCACTGTTCGACACCAACGTCTTCGGCCTGCTGACCGTCACCCGCGCCGTCCTGCCGGCCATGCGCGCGTCGCGGGCCGGCACCATCATCAACATCAGCTCGGTCGGTGGCTTCGTCGGCTGGGCCGGCTGGGGCGTCTACTGCGCCACGAAGTTCGCGGTGGAAGGGCTGACCGAGGCCATGGCTCTGGAACTGCGGCCCCTGGGCATCCGGGTGAGCGCCGTCGAGCCGGGCCCGCTGCGGACCGACTTCCTCGACACCACGTCGCTGGTCCGCGCCGAGAAGGTCATCGACGCCTACGCCGCGACCTCGGGAGCCTCCCGCGACTGGGCCCAGGACTCCAACCACGCGCAGGCGGGCGATCCGGCCAGGGCCGCCGCCGTCGTGATCGAGGCGGTCCGCGGTGCCGGCCTCCCGATCCGCATCCCGCTGGGCGGCGCCACGGTCGCCGATGTCGAGACGAAGCTGGCCGCCACCGGTGCCATCCTGCGCCAGTGGCGGCAGACCGCCCTGTCCGTCGACGACGAGGTGGCCATCGGCTGAGGTGCCGCTCGGCCGAGGCCAGCGGTGTCCATCTCCGGCCTCGGCCGTGGCGTCCCTACGATGTCTGCCGCGCTTCCTCCGGTTCGGCACACCCGGTGAGCGCCTCCGCACGGCGTCCCGCGGCCCAGCTGGACAGGATGCGCAGCTTCTCCTCGGAGGGCGATCCGCTGTCCGCGGTGTACACGAGCAGCGACAGACCCGGGTCGTCGGGCAGCGCGAGGGACTCGTAGTTGACCGTCATGATGCCGACCGCCTCGTGATGGAACCGCTTCCTGCCGTGCGTGTGCTGGAAGACCCCGTACTCGGCCCACGCCCGGGAGAAAGCGTCGCTGCGCGCGGTCAGCTCGCCGACCAGCTCGGCCAGCGCCGGGTCCGGCTCCTCCCCGGCGGCGACCCGCAGGACGGCCACCATCTGGGCACCGATCTCCGCCCAGTCGGGATAGACCGTGCGGGCCCGGGGGTTGAGGAACATCCACCGCACCAGGTTCCGCTCGGCCGCCGGCATCGCGTCGAAATCGTCGATGAGCACCTTGCCCATCCGGTTGGAGGCGATCACCTCCAGCCGGGGGCCGTGCAGCACGACCGGGGTGGGGTCCAGGGCCTCCATCATCATCCGCACAGCCGGCCGCGCCTTGAGCACCCGCGACGTGGGCGGCCGGTTCGGTCCGTCCGGCACGAGCCCCGGCTGGGCCATCGAGAACAGATGCCGCCGCTCGAGCCCGGTCAGCCGCAGCGCGTCCGCCACGGCGGACAGGACCTGTGCGGAGACGTTCCTGGCTCTGCCCTGTTCCAGGCGGGTGTAGTAGTCCGCGCTCACGCCGGCCAGCAGCGCCAGCTCCTCGCGGCGCAGTCCCTTGACACGCCGCGCGCCGGACGGCCACGGCAGCCCCACCTCCTGTGGGGTCAGTGCCGCGCGGCGCGACCGCAGAAAGTCCGAGAGTTCCGCAGAATGCATCGTTCCTCCGACCGTGCGGTCCCGACACCGGCGATCGGTGCTCGGAACCATTGTCTCCCGCACGCGTCCGGCTCCTCCAGCCGAACGGAGGGCGCCGCACGCCCCTCATCCGCCGGTCCGTCCCGGGACCGGCGGAACACCCCTGGTCCCGGGCGTCGGACGGCGGAGACATGCGTCGGCTTCGGGGTTCGGGCTCGCTGTTCCTGCCGGTGACCTGCCGGTGACCGGCAGGAACAGGCAGGCCCGGGTCCTCGTCAGGGATTCAGGTTGTCCACTCCGACGAGTTCACTCGAACGGTTCCAGAGTGCGCGGGCGAGGCCGGCGTCGTCGGCCTGCGGATGGTTGCGCCGGGCGGGCCTGCCGCTCTCGTAGTACGTACCGGACTGCCAGTCCGTGCCGGGGGTGCCGTCGGCGAGCCGAACCATCTGCCGGGCCCCCTTCTCCGGGCGGGCCATGAAGAACCGGCTGAGGGGGTTGCCGTACACCGGGCGCATGAAACTCTTGCTGCCGGCCGCGAAGCCGGTCGCGACGGCACCGGGATGGAAGGCGGCGGCGGACAGGCCGTAGGACGCGAAGCGGGCGTGGAGCTCCTTGGTGAAGAGGATGTTCTCCAACTTCGCCGTGCCGTACGCCCGGTGGGCCGTGTAGCCCGCGTCGTTGTCCAGGTCGTCGATGTCGAGCCTCCCGAACAGACGGGCCCCCACGCTGGAGGTCTGGATGACCGACGCCTTGCCGGCCAGGAGCTTGTCCATGAGCAGGTTCGTCAGCAGGAACGGCGCCAGGTGATTGATCTGCAGGGTCTTCTCGAACCCGTCGGCCGTCTTGTCTCGGTCGCCGAAGATGCCACCGGCGTTGTTGACCAGGACGTCGATGCGCGGGCAGGCGGCGTCGAGGTCCGCCGCGAGTTTCCTGACCTCGGCCAGGGAGGTGAAGTCGGCGGTGAAGCCGTCGGCTCCGAGCTCGTCGGCGACCTTCGCGGTCTTCCGCGGTGAACGGCCGACGACGACGATCCGGTGTCCGTGCAGGCGGAGTTGACGGGCGGCGGCGGCTCCGATGCCGTCGCTGGCGCCGGTGATGACGATGGTCTTCGGCATGGGGGGGGTGGTGTCCGTTCCATGGGTCGGTGCGGCGGGGGTGAACTGTGGGTGACAGGAGCGACGTCGACTTCCGGTGCCGGGCCGCGCGGAGGGCCGTGCGTCACCCGGGCCGGGCCGCGGTCCGGTCCGGTCCGATTACGCTGGGGAACGATCGCGTGGGCCGAGCGGAGAGGGAGACGCGTGTACCAGTGGACCCCGGCCGCTCCCATACCCTCGGTGAGCGACTGGAACGATGCGTTCACCCGTCTGCACGGGGCGAGTCGCATCACCGTGCCGGACCGCACCGCCCCCTGGACGGGGCGGCTCGACTCCCAGCGGTCCCGGTCCTACGGCATCGCCCTGTGCAGCGGCGGCCGGGAAACGGTGACCCGGGACGCCCGGCACATCACCTCCGATCCCCGCGGCACCTGTGAACTGCTCGTCCCCCTGGCCGGGACGGCCTGGGTGGAGCAGGGACCCTCGTCGGGCGAGATCCGGCCCGGTGCCATGGCCCTGTGCGACATGGACCGGCCGGTGACCTTCGCCCACGACGACGACTTCCTCTCCATCGCGCTGATCGTTCCTGGTCACGAGGTTGCCCACCGGAACCCGGCCGCCGTCCGCGAGCCACAGATGCTCAGCGCGGACAGCGGTCTGGGCCGGGTGATCCGCACGATGGTGACCACGTTGCAGGAGGAGCGCGAGCAGTTCTCGGAGACCGCCTTCGACATCGCCTGCGAGCGCGTGCTCGACCTGGTGTGCCTGGCCGCCGAGGGCGCGACCGATTCGGCACCGCCGGGCGGACGAGCGGCGGTCGAGGCGGAGGTACGCCGCTACATCCGCGGCCACGCGTGCGACGAGGACCTCGACATCACCACCGTCGCGCGCGCCCTCGGCTGGTCCACCCGCTACATCCAGCAGGTGCTCCAGGCAGCCGACACGACCGCGCGCGACCTCATACGCCACGAACGTCTGCGCCTCGCCCGGACCCGGCTGGCCAGTGCGAACTGGGCCGGGCACTCGGTCGCGCAGATCGCCCACTCCTGCGGGTTCGGCAGTCACGCGTCGTTCAGCACCGCGTTCCGGCAGGAGTTCGGCATGACGCCCCGCGACGCCCGGCACGGCGCCCTCCCGCCTCGGACGGAGTCGCGCTGAGCGCGCCGCCTCCGTGGCCGGTCAGCCGCCCAGCGGGGTGAAGTACCGGCGCGGATTGTCGACCAGCATGGTCGTGAGCTGGTCCTCGGTGACACCGGCGCGGCGCAGCGCGGGGAGCACGCTGTCGTGCAGGTGCGTGTGGTGCCAGTTCGGCGCGATCTGCTCGCGCACCCCGGCGGGGAACCAGTCGATGTGGCACGACGCGTCGTGGGACAGCACCATCCGGTCGGCCAGTCCCTCCTGGGCCAGGGCCGCGACCGTCGCCACGCGCTGGTCGCCCGGCAGCAGGATGTCGAGACCGAAGCGGTCCATGCCGACGTACGAGCCGTTGTCGATGAGCTCGTGCAGGTAGTCCAGGTCGTCCGTGTCACCGCTGTGGCCGACGACGACCGCCGCGAGGTCCACCCCCTCGCCGCGCAGGATCTCCTGGGCCACGAGGCCGGTGCGGGCGACCGCGTTGGTGTGGACGGTGATCGGCGCTCCGGTGCGCAAGTGCGCCTGTGCCACCGCCCGCATCACCCGCTCCACACCGGGGGTGAGTTCTTCCTCGATCGCGCACTTCAGGAACGCGGCCCTGATCCCCGTGTCGGCGATGCCCTCGGTGAGCTCCCGCACGAACAGCTCGGCCATTCCCTCCGCACCGCCGAGCATGGTGCCGGGGCCGTGGTACCTGAAGAAGTTCGGGACGTCGCCCAGCGTGTAGATGCCGGTGGCCGCGATGATGTTCAGGTCGACCTGCTCGTTCACCCGCGCGACCCGGGAGACGTCGCGCCCGAGACCGATCACGGTGGGGTCCACGATCGTGGTGACGCCCGTGGCCACCAGGTCCTTCAGCCGGCGCACCGCGTCGCTGACGCGTTCCTGCTCGTCCCAGGTCTCCGGCAGACTCTGCCGGAACTCCTCGCTCAGGACGAAGACGTGCTCGTGCATCAGGACGGTACCGAGGTCGTCGGCCGACACGGGGCCGCCGACGGTCTGCACCTGGGAGGGCGAGGTCATGGAGTTCCTTCGGATTCTCGCCGTCGCCCGTATGGCGACGGCTTGATCTGGGCGGGGCGGGGATGCGGTCCCGGCAGGTCCGGTCCCCCGGTCCCGGGTCCGCGCCGACGGCCGCTCCGCGGGCGGGCGATCGGCACGACGTCCACTCTCGGGCACCACGTCCGGGGTGTCTTTCGCGCCGGCGCACGGGCCTTGTCGGCAGGCGCGGTCGGCGAGCCGCCGGACCGGGTCGCGGCGCGGGCCGGGGATCGTGTCGCACCCCGCGCGCCGGGATGAAGGGGGGACGAACACCCGCCCTGACAACGTGGATCCGCCCTCCCCTTCCGTGGGACGGAAGAGCCGTTGCGGCACGACGATCCCCTTCCCGACGATGCCACCACAGCAGTCAGACGGGAGCCGCAAAGATGCCGCACACCACCGCCTTCGCAAGGAACCAGTGGTACGTCGCCGCACTCGCCCACGAGGTGGGACGTGAGCTGCTCGGCCGGACGGTGCTGGGCGAACCGCTCGTGCTCTACCGGACCGAGGACGACGGGACCGTGGTGGCGCTGGCCGACCGCTGTGTGCACCGCAGGTTCCCGCTCTCCGGGGGCCGGCTCGACGCTGACCGGATCGTGTGCGGGTATCACGGGTTCACGTACGACACCACGGGCACCTGTGTGTACGTGCCGGGGCAGAAACGCGTACCGCGCACGGCGCGGGTCGCCGCGTACCCGGTCCTCGAACAGGACGCGTTCGTCTGGGTGTGGGTCGGCGACCCGGCGCTCGCCGACCCGGGGACCGTTCCGCGGGCCCGGCACATGGACTCCCCGGACTGGACCACGGTCTCGGGCATGGAGCCGATAGACGCCGACTACGGCCTGCTCGTCGACAACCTCCTCGACCTCTCCCACGAGACCTATCTGCACGGTGGATACATCGGCACCCCCGAGGTCGCCGAGACGCCGATCACGACGGAGGTCGACGAGGGCGCCGGCATCGTGCGGGTCAGCCGGCACATGGACGACGCCGAGTGTCCGCCGTTCTACGCGCGCTCCACCGGTGTCGAGGGCCGCATCACCCGCTGGCAGGACATCGAGTACCACGCTCCGTGCCTGTATCTGCTGCACAGCCGTGTCGCACCGGTCGGGGTGCTGCCCGACGCGGACGGCGGCGACCCGAACGCGTTCCACACCGAGATCACGTACGCCATCACCCCCTCGCGCGACGGTCACGTCTACGACTTCTGGGCGGTCTCCCGGGACTTCGCCCGCGAGGACACGGAAGTCACCGCGATCATGCGGGACCTCAACCACACGGTCGTGATGCAGGACGTCGACGCGCTCAACCTGCTCCAGCGGACACTGGGCGACGAACGCGCCGGGTACCAGGAACTGAGCATCAACATCGACACCGGCGGGCTCGCAGCCCGCCGTATCCTCGCCCGGCTGGCCGAGGAGGGCGACAAGCCGACGGAGAGGGTCCTGTGACGCCGGCGTCCCGCTCCACGCACCGCGAGATCTACCGCGTCGACTGGCTCCCGGGCACCGACGTGCTGCACGGCACCTGCCACTGCGGCGCCGAGCACACTGCCCAGGATCCGGTCGAGATGTGGGAGTGGATGCTCTCCCACCCCGCAGGGCACCCGTCCCGGGAGAGCCGGTGACGACCTTGTACGAGGCGGAACTCGTCGTGTCGCGTCGGGAGTTCGCCGCCGAAGGGGTGATCGCCCTCACCCTGCGCCACCCGCAGGGCGAGGAACTTCCCGGCTGGGAGCCGGGCGCCCACATCGACGTCGTGGTCGGTCCGGGGCTGGAGCGGCAGTACTCGCTGTGCGGCGACCCGGCGGACCGCGGGGCGTGGCGGATCGCGGTGCTGCGGGAGCCGCACGGCCGTGGCGGGTCCTCGTACCTGCACGATCGGGTGGGCTCGGGCGACACGGTCCGTGTCCGCGGCCCGCGCCAGCGCTTCGCCCTCGCTCCCGCTCCCCGGTACCGGTTCGTCGCGGGCGGCATCGGCATCACCCCGATCCTGCCGATGCTCGCCGCGTCGCAGGCGGCGGGCGCGGAGTGGACGCTGCTCTACGGCGGACGGACCCGCGACTCCATGGCGTTCGTCGGGGAGTTGAGCCGGTACGGGGACCGGGTGAGGATCGCTCCCCAGGACGAGTGCGGGCTGCTGGACCTCGACTCCGTGCTCTCCGGCATCTCCGGGGGCACGCTGGTCTACTGCTGCGGTCCCGGGCCGCTGCTGGACGCGGTGGAGGAGCGGTGCCCCACCGGGCTGCTGCACGTCGAGCGCTTCCACCCGAAAGCTCACGAAGACGACGGTGACGGGGAGTTCGAGGTGGTCCTGGCGCGCAGCGGCCGCACGCTGACCGTCCCCGGGGACGCCTCCGTGCTCGACACCGTGCGGGGCGCCGGCGTCGAGGTGCTCTTCTCCTGCGCCGAGGGCACCTGCGGCACGTGCGAGACGGACGTTCTCGAAGGGACCCCGGACCACCGCGACTCGGTGCTCACCGACGCGGAGCGGGCGGCCGGCGGGACCATGCTCATCTGTGTGTCCCGGTGCCGCGGGAAGCGGCTCGTGCTCGACCTGTAGACATCCCGCCAGGGCGACCCGGCGGCACTTCGATAACTGTCAACAATATTGTCAGCCAAGGCCATTGACCCCGTCGTACAGGGGTTCTACCTTCCGCTGAGCACCACATTGCGGTGTGCGCACAGCCTGTCGGAACACTGTCGTCTGCACAGGAGGAGCCATGCGTCGTCTGCTCGCCGGTCTCGCGGTCGGAACCTTCCTGGTCGCCGCGTCGGCCTGCGGCTCGTCCGACGACTCCGGAACGTCGGACAAGGGCACGTCGTCCGGCGGTACCACCACGGTCAAGGTCGGGATCATCCCCATCGTCGACGTCGCACCGCTCTACCTGGGGCAGCAGAAGGGCTTCTACGGCAAACGCGGTCTCAAGCTCTCCATGACGACCGCGCAGGGCGGCGCCGCGATCGTCCCGGGCGTCGTCAGCGGCCAGTTCCAGTTCGGCTTCTCCAACATGACCTCGCTGATGATCGCCCGCAGCCGGAACGTGCCGGTGAAGGCGGTGGCCAACGGTGTCGCCTCAACGGGCGTGGCGGGCAAGGACTTCGGCGCCATCACGGTGAAGAAGGGCAGCTCCCTCACATCGGCGAAGGACCTGGAGGGGAAGAAGGTCGCCGTCAACACGCTGAAGAACATCAACGAGACCGCGGTGCGCGAGTCGGTGCGCAAGGCGGGCGGCGACCCCTCCAAGGTGAAGTTCGTCGAGCTGGCCTTCGACCAGATGCCCGCCGCCCTGGACAGCGGTCAGATCGACGCGGCGATGGTGGTCGAGCCCGCGCTCGCCACCGTCAAGAGCCAGGGAGGCACGGAGATCGCCTCGTCCCTGGTCGACGTCGCCGAGGACCTCACCGTGGCGATGTACTTCACGTCCGCCCAGTACGAGCAGAAGAACCCCGATGTGGTGAAGAGGTTCCAGGAGGCCACCGCCGAGTCCCTCGCCTACGCCGACGCCCACCCCGACGAGGTCCGTTCCGTCGTCACCTCGTACACGAAGATCCCCGCGGCGGTCCTCGCGAAGGTGACCCTGCCGAAGTGGCCGGCCGAGCCCAACCGCGCGTCGATCGAGGCGCTGGAGAAGCTGGGCGCGCAGGACGGGCTCTTCAAGTCGGCTCCCGATCTCGACGAACTGCTGCCGTGAGGGGTGCGAACGCGGCACTCGGTACGGCCGGGCTCGCGGCCTTCCTCGCCCTGGGCGAGGTGGCGCCGCGGCTCGGCCTGGTCAAGGAGGCCTACTTCCCGCCCACCAGCCGGATCGCCGGCGCGCTCGGGCGGGAGACCACCGACGGCGCCTTCTGGACGGCCCTCGGCGACACCCTCACCGGCTGGGCACTGGGACTGGCGACCGCGGTCGTCGCGGGCGTCGTCGTGGGGCTGGTCGTGTCGGTCGTGCCGTATCTGCGCGAGGCCACCGCCTCCACGATCGAGTTCCTGCGCCCGATCCCCTCCGTCGCCCTGATCCCCCTCGCCGTCCTGCTGTACGGCACCGAACTGCGCTCCGTCCTCCTCCTCGTCGTGTACGCCTCCTTCTGGCAGGTCCTCGTCCAGGTCCTGTACGGCGTCCGCGACGTCGACCCGGTGGCGGAGGAGACGGCCCGCTCGTACGGCCTCGGCCCCTGGGCGCGCACCCGGCACGTCCTGTGGCCCACCGCGCTCCCCTATGTCATGACGGGTGTCAGACTGGCCGCCGCGGTCGCCCTCATCCTCGCCGTGACCGCCGAACTCGTCATCGGCGCACCGGGGTTGGGCGCCCGGATCGCCGTCGCCCAGTCCTCACAGGCCGTCCCCGACCTGTACGCGCTGGTGGTGGTCACCGGCCTGCTCGGGCTGGTGATCAACCTGGGCGCCCGCGCGGTGGAGCGTCGGGCACTGGCCTGGCACCAGTCGGTGCGCGGGGAGGTGGCGGTGTGAGGGGTTTCCGCTCCGGCCGGGCCGGGCCGAAGGACGACGGGAGCGTCCCGCCCCTCGCCAGGCCCAGGGGCCGGGCAGCGGCCTTCCTGCTGCGACCGCTGCTCGTCGTCGCGCTGCCGGCGCTGCTCGTGACGGCCTGGTGGTTCGCGTCCGACGACAGCACCGCGGTCTACTGGCCGCCGCTGCGCACGATCCTCAGCACTTTCCCGGACGTCTGGACGGCCGAGCGGCTGCGCACGGACGTCCTGCCCAGCGTGGGGCGCCTGCTGGCGGGGTACGCCTCCGCGGCCGTGGCGGGTGTGGCGCTGGGCACGGTCATCGGCTCGTACCGGCGGGTGCGGGCGTTCTGCGAGCCGGTCCTGGAGTTCCTGCGGGCGGTGCCGCCACCCGTCCTGGTGCCGGTCATCATGCTGTTCGCGGGCATCGGCGACACCATGAAGATCGTCGTGATCGCCGGCGGCTGCCTCTGGCCAATCCTGCTCAACACGGTCGAGGGGGTACGGGCCGTCGACTCCGTGATGGCCGAGACGGCGCGTTCGTACGGCGTCACGGGCGCCGCCCGGCTGCGGCACGTGGTCCTGCCGGCGGCGAGCCCGCAGATCTTCGCGGGCCTTCGCCAGGCCCTGTCCGTCGGGCTCATCCTGATGGTCATCAGCGAGATGTTCGCGGCCAGCAACGGACTCGGCTTCACCATCGTGCAGTTCCAGCGCGGCTTCGCGATCCCCGACATGTGGACCGGGATCCTGGTCCTGGGACTGCTCGGCCTTCTCCTCTCGGTCGTCTTCCAGTTCGTGGAGCGCCGGGTGCTCGGCTGGTACCACGGCCTCCGGGATTCCACCCGGCGGTCCCCGTGACGCTCGTGAAAGGGCGGTCCATGCACGCGTCTTTGGTCGTCACCGGACTGCGGAAGGTCTACGAGGGGTCGGGGCGCCGCGTGGAGGCGGTCCGTGACCTCACCTTCACGGTGGACACGGGTGAACTCGTCTGTCTGGTGGGGCCGTCGGGCTGCGGCAAGACCACGCTGCTCAAGTGCGTGGGCGGGCTGCTCACACCGACCGCGGGCGAGGTACGGCTCGCCGGGCGACCGGTGAACGGGCCTCCGCCCGGCATGGCGTTCGTGTTCCAGGAGTACGGGCGGAGCCTCTTCCCCTGGATGCGGGTGGGCGAGAACGTCGAACTCCCGCTGAAGCAGAAGAAGCTGGGCAGACTCCGGCGGCACGAGCTGGTCGCGGACGCGCTGGAGTCCGTCGGACTGTCCGACGCGGCCGGGGCCTATCCGTGGCAGCTGTCCGGCGGGATGCAGCAGCGGGTCGCGATCGCGCGGGCGCTCGCCTACGAGCCCGAGGTGCTGCTGATGGACGAGCCGTTCGCGGCGGTCGACGCGCAGACCCGCGCCGACCTGGAGGACCTGGTGCGCCGGTTGTGGCGGCAGCGCGGGATGACCATCCTGTTCGTGACCCACGACATCGACGAGGCGGTCTATCTGGGCGAGCGGGTCCTGGTCCTGTCGGCCTCCCCCACCGTCGTCCGGGAGCAGCTGAAGGTCGACCTGCCCGAGGAGCGGGACCAGTTGCACACCCGGGTGGCCCCGCGCTTCGCCGAGTTGCGGACCCAGGTGTACGAGCAGATCCAGTCGGCGAAGCGCGGGGAGACGGTCACGAGGAGAGATATGCCTCCACTTCGCTGAACTGGGCTGCCGGCCAACCGGTGTTGGCGGTGACGTCGAGCCGCAGGTAGCGCAGGCCGGTGCCGGCCGGCAGCGCGATCGTCACGGTGTTCCCGGTCGCCGGGTCGAAGCGGTAGCCCTGTGAGCCCACCACCGTGGAATAGGTGGAGCCGTTGGTGCTGCCCTGCACGGACAGCGTCTCGGTGCGGGCGCCCCACGCCGAGGACGGCGGCAGCTTCAGGACGAGCCGGCGGACGGCCTGCGAGGAGCCCAGGTCCACCGTGAACGCCTGCGGGAAGACGTTGTTGCCGGACTCCCAGTAGGTGTTCGCGTCGCCGTCGACGGCCTTGCCCGGGGTGTAGACGTCCTGGGAGCCGGTGGCGGTGGCGGGACGCCCCTTGGCCAGGTTGGCGTTCTGGTCCGGGGGCGGGTTGCCCTGACCGGGCTGCGGCCAGGCCGAGCAGTCCGACCAGGTGCTGTTCCAGCCGGAGTTGCCGCCGCCGTCGGTGACGGTGAAGGTGCCGGAGCCGCTCGGGTAGGGACAGTTGTAGATGCCGGCCGAGCCGACGCCGGTGGCCTGGACGTTGCTGAACCTCGCCGAGCCCGGTGTCTCGGCCTGGACGACGACCGTCCCGGTGTTCCGCACCGTCGCCCCGGTCACGTTGATGTTGTTGGTGGGATTGCCGTGACCGCCGCCCGAGACGAATTCGAAGGCGCTGTAGGGGCTGTCGGTGACCGTCGTGTTGGTGATGTTGACGGTGGCGTTGATCGCGCTGTCGTAGGAGTCGACGCGCAGGGCGCCCATCGGGTGGTTCCAGTTGGGGTTGATCGCCCCGGTCCGTACGAGCGTGTTGCCGTCGACGGTGATCGTGCCGGCGAGTGGGGAGAAGGGGTCGAGGAACTTCTGGTTGGAGACGGCGATGCCGCTGCCCAGGGCGTTGGTGTCGGAGACCAGGTTGTTCCTGACGCTGATGTCCGTGCCGCCGTAGATCGCGATGCCGTTGGCGAGGTTCGGCTGCGAGATGGTGTTGCTGTCGAAGCTGGAGTTGCTGTCGGGTCCGTTCAGCGACCACATGGCGAGCGAGTCGTCGCCCTGGTTGCGTAGGAAGTTGTTGCTGACGCGGACGCCGTGCGCGTTGCCGTTGAGGTTGAGCCCGTCGGCGGTGGTGTCGAGGATGCGGTTGTTCTCGACCACGAGGTTGTCGTTGTTGCCGGTCAGCCACAGGCCGACCTTGACGTGCTGGATCCACATCCCGGAGACCGAACTTCCCGGTCCGAGGGAACCGTTGACGAAGTTGTCCGGGTTGGAGTCGACGCGTTCGGTGACCTCGCCGATGACCGCGAAGTCCTTGAGGTGGACGCCGCCCGAGGAACCGCCCTGGTCGATGAAGCGGGAGGCGTGGACGACGGAGTACCAGCCGCCCGCGCCCTGGAGGGTCACGTTCTGCACCCCGCTGAGCGAGGACGTCACCCGGTAGTCGCCCGGCGGGATCCACACGACACCGCCCTGGGCCGCGGAGATCGCGTTCCGGAAGGCCTGGGTGGAGTCGCCCTGGCCGCTGGGGTCCGCGCCCCTGTCGGTGACGGACACCGACCCCGCGGGCCGGGCCGCGGCGGCGGCGACCTGTTCGAAGTCGGCCACGTCGACGGTGACCTGGGTCGAGGTGGCCTGGAACGCGATCCTGTCGCCCGCCTGCACGTTCTGGCCGAGCAGCAGCCGGGCGTTGTCGTAGAAGTGGTGCTGTCTGGCACCGGCGATCCAGGACGTGTCCACGTAGGAGTACTTGGAGGTGACCGCGAGCGTCTTGGAGATCCTGGTGCCGTTTATGTACACGTCGAGGGTGCCGGACTGGCCGTCGGGGACGCTGTAGGAGACGTTCACCGCGTTGGCCGCGCGGGGGGCGGTGAACTCGACACGCTGGCCGGCCGACAGGCGTACGGCCTGCCGTCCGGAGGCCTCCGAGGCGAGAGTGCCCTGGGTGTGGTCGGGGCCGATCCTCGTGCCGGTGGTGGTGGCGGACTCGGCCTCGACCGAGGTGAAGGGGAGGCTCGCGCCCGCCGCGGCCACCGCGGCGTGGGCCGTGGTGGTGCCGAGCATGCCCGCGGCGAGGGCGGCTGCCGCGGCGCACGCCAGTGGCATGCGCCTGACGGTTCTCGTGCTGTGCATGTGCTGATCCCTTCGGGGTGGGGGGTGGGGACAGCGCTGTGCGGTTCGGCGGTCTCAGGCGCGCAGCCACACCGCCGTGTCCGGTGGGAGGAGTCCGTCGGCGTCCAACGGGTCGCTGCCGAGCAGGAGTTCGGAGTGGGCCGGGAGCTCGACCGGTCCGCCGCCGAGGTTGACGACGCAGAGCAGCCCGTCCGTGCGGGCGAAGGCGAGGACGCCCTCGTCGGCGGGCAGCCAGCTGAGCGGGCCGTCACCGAACCCCGGTTCGGCGCGGCGGACGCGCAGTGCGGCACGGTAGAGGCTCAGCATCGAGGTGGGGTCCTCGGACTGGCGGTCGGCGGCGTAGCCGGCCCAGTCGGCGGGCTGGGGCAGCCAGGGGTCGCCGCCGAATCCGGCGTACGGGGCCCCGGCTTCCCAGGGCAGGGGTACCCGGCAGCCGTCCCGGCCGGGATCGGTGCCGCCGGAGCGGAAGTGCATCGGGTCCTGGATGCTGGAGAGGGGCAACTCCACCTCGGGAAGGCCGAGTTCCTCACCCTGGTAGACGTAGACGGAACCGGGCAGGGCGAGCGAGAGCAGGGCGGCGGCGCGGGCCCGGCGGGTGCCGAGGGCCAGGTCGGTGGGGGTGCCGAAGGCCTTGGTCGTGAAGTCGAAGCCGGTGTCCGTACGCCCGTAGCGGGTGACCGTGCGCGTCACGTCGTGGTTGCACAGCACCCAGGTGGCGGGCGCCCCGACGGGCGCGTGCTCGGCGAGGGTCTCGTCGATGGAGGTGCGCAGCCGCCCGGCATCCCAGGGGCAGGACAGGAACGAGAAGTTGAAGGCGGTGTGCAGCTCGTCGGGGCGCAGGTAGCGGGCGAAGCGTTCGGTGTCGGGGAGCCAGACCTCGCCGACGAAGATGCCGTCGTAGGCGTCGGCGACCGACCGCCAGGAGCGGTAGATGTCGTGGAGTTCGTCCCGGTCGACGTACGGGTTCGGGTCGCGGCCCTCGACGTAGTCGGGCAGTTCGGGGTCCTTCGCGAGCAGGGCGGCCGAGTCGATACGGACGCCGGCCACGCCCCGCTCGAACCAGAAGCGCAGGATCTCCTCGTGCTCCTGGCGGACGGCCGGGTGCTCCCAGTTGAGGTCGGGCTGCTCGGGGGTGAAGAGGTGGAGGTACCAGTCGCCGTCGGGCAGCCTCGTCCACACCGGTTCGGAGGAGCCGGCGAACTGGGACGGCCAGTCGTTGGGCGGGAGTTCGCCGTGCTCCCCGCGGCCGGGGCGGAAGTGGAACAGTTCGCGCTCCGGGCCGCCCGCCAGGGCCGCCTGGAACCAGGGATGCTGGTCGGACACGTGGTTGGGCACGATGTCGACGAGGGTGCGGATGCCCAGCTCCCGGGCCTCGGCGATGAGCTTCTCCGCCTCGGCGAGCGTCCCGAAGGCCGGGTCGATGGAGCGGTAGTCGGCGACGTCGTAGCCGCCGTCGGCCATGGGTGAGCGGTACCAGGGGTTGAACCACAGGGCGTCCACCCCGAGTTCGGCGAGGTAGGGCAGTTTCGCGCGGACGCCCGCGAGGTCGCCGGTGCCGTCGCCGTCGCCGTCCGCGAAACTGCGGACGTACACCTGGTAGATGACGGCGGAACGCCACCACGCGGACTGATTTCGGGCAGGGCGGGGCTGTCCCACGGTGCGTTGCCTTTCGTTCGAGGAGGTCTGGTACAGGCGTCAGCCCTTGGTGCTGCCCGCGCTGATCCCGGCGATGATGTGCCGCTGGAACACGAGGAACATCACGACCATGGGAATGCTCGCGATGACCATCGCGGCGATGAGCACGGTCAGTTGGATGTTCTGCGACAGCTGGACGAGAGCCACGCTGATGGGCTGCTTGTCGGTGTCGGAGAACACCATCAGCGGCCACAGGAAGTCCTGCCAGACGGCGACCAGGGCGAAGATCGACACGACTCCGAGGACGGGCCGGGACATCGGCAGCACGATCGACCACAGGGTGCGCAGTTTCCCGGCGCCGTCGATCTCGGCGGCCTCCAGGACGTCGCGCGGGATCTGGTCGAAGAAGCGTTTGAGGAGATAGAGGTTGAAGGCGTTCGCGACGGCCGGCAGCCAGATGCCGAGCGGTGAGTTCAGCAGGCTGGTGTGGATGAGGGGCAGGTCCGCGACGGTCAGGTACTTCGGGACCACGAGGGCCTGTGCGGGGACCATCAGGGTGGCGAGGATGCCGCCGAGGACCACCTTGCCGAAGGCGGGCTTCAGCTTGGACAGGGCGTACGCGGCGGCGGTGCAGAAGACGAGCTGGAGGAGCCAGGCGCCCGCCGCCTGCACGACCGTGTTCCACAGGTGCGTGGGCAGGTCCATCAGGTCCCACGCGTCGGTGTAGCCGCTCAGGTGCAAGCCGTGCGGTACGAGGGTCGGCGGGGTGCGCGTCACCTCGTCCGGCGACTTCATGGCGCCGGTCACCATCCAGTAGACGGGGAAGAGGAAGGCCACCGCGAAGAGCAGGACGACACCGCTGAAGACCGTCCAGTAGACGGCCTTGCCGCGCGGGCGGGCCAGGGTGAGCGGGGAGACCAGGGTGCGGGTGCTCATGCGTCGTCCCCTTCCGAGCGGGTCAGCCTCAGATACACCGCGGAGAAGGCGCTGAGCAGGACGAGCAGCATGACGCTCAACGCGCAGGCTCCGCCGAAGTCGTTGTAGAGGAAGGCGTACTTGTAGATCAGGTAGAGCACCGTGACGGTCTTGTCCTCGGGCCCGCCTCCGGTGATCACGAACGGCTCCGTGAAGACCTGCATGGTGGCGATGATCTGAAGCAGCATCAGCATGAGGATGATGAAGCGGGTCTGCGGGATCGTCACGTGCCGGATGCGCTGAAGGAGGCTCGCGCCGTCCAGTTCGGCCGCCTCGTACAGCTCACCGGGGATGCTCTGGAGCGCGGCGAGGTAGATGAGGACGGTGCCGCCGAGGTTGGCCCAGGTGGCGACGATCACCAGCGAGACGAGCGCGGTGTCGGCGCCGTTGGACCAGTTCGAGGTCGGCAGGTGCAGGAAGCGCAGCGTCTCGTTGGCCAGGCCCGCTCCGGGATCGTAGAACCACTTCCACAGCAGGGCGCTGACCACCGGCGGGATCATCACCGGGAGATAGACCACGACTCTGAAGAAGGCCTTCGCGTGCCGGAGTTCGTTGAGGACCAGGGCCATCACGAAGGGGACGGCGAAGCCGATGAGCAGGGCGAGGAGGGTGAAGGTGAGGGTGTTGCGCCAGGCGGCGGTGAACTCCGGGTCGTGGAAGACCCGGGTGAAGTTGGCGGTGCCGACCCACTCGCCGCCGCTGCCCGGTGTGTACTTCTGGAAGGCGATCACGACCGCGCGGATCGCCGGGTACCAGGAGAACAGCGCGAAGCAGAGCACGCCGCCGATCAGGAAGGCGTAGGCGCGGGACTGGTGGGGGGGGGGGGCGGGGCCCCGGGCCCCCGCGCCGGGCCCCCCCCCCCCCCGCCCCCACCGCCCCCCCCCCCCGGCGCGGGGGGGCC
>NZ_JBHWEL010000040.1:21451-31577 GCF_042734135.1 Streptomyces sp. NPDC059668
CTATTCCTTCACGCTCTCTCTCTTTGTGTGTGTCTGGTGCGCGGCTCTCGCGGTGGAGCGGCGGGCGCGGCAGGCGCGCCCGCCCCCCCCCCCCCCCCCCCCGCGACACCTCCGGCACGCCGACGGCGGCCGGAGGGAACGCTGCGGGGGGCTTCGATGCGGTCTTCATGAACGGTGTCAGCCTCGGGCCAGGATGGAGTCGATCTTGCCGGAGGCGTCCTTGAGGAGCTGGTCGATGTTGGCGTCCTTCTTGGTGAGGACCGCGGACACCGCGCCGTCGAGGACGGAGTAGATCTGCTGGGCCTGCGGCGGCTCGATCTTCATCTGCAGGCTCTGGTTGCCGTCGAGGAAGCCCTGGTAGTTCTCCACCGGCACGTTCGCGTTGGCCTTCTTGACCTCCTGGTCCTTGGCGTCGGCGGCACCGGTGAACAGACGCGGCTCGGGCAGACCGACCGGGGCGTTGTTCTGCTTGGCGCGGGCGTAGTCGCCGAGGAAGCCCTTGCCGGGCGTCAGGAACATGTGCTCGAGCCACTTGAGGCCGGCCTTGATCTGGGCCGGGGAGTCCTTCTTGTTGAACATGTAGCCGTCGCCGCCGACGAGCGTGCCCTTGCCTCCCGGCATGGGCGCGAGGGCGAGGTCCTTGTAGTTGCCGCCCTTCTCCTTGACCAGGATCGGGATGTTGTCGGGCGCGGAGAGGTACATGCCGAGCTTCCCGGAGCCCATCATCTGCTGGACGTCGTTGAGGACGAGCAGCTGCTTGGTGCCCATGGAGTTGTCGGCCCAGCGCATGTCGTGCAGGTTCTGCAGGACGGCCTTGCCCTCGGGGCTGTCGATGCTGGACTTCTTGCCGTCCGGAGCGACGACGTCGCCGCCCTGCGAGTAGAGCTCGGCCGTGAAGTGCCAGCCGCCCTGGTTCTGGGCGCTGTAGTCGGCGTAGCCGACGGTGCCGCCGCCGAGCGCCGCGATCTTCTTGGCGTCCGCGCGCACCTCTTCCCAGGTGGCCGGGGGCTTGTCGGGGTCGAGGCCGGCCTTCGTGAAGAGCGCCTTGTTGTAGATCAGGCCCATCGAGTAGCCGGTGCGCGGCACACCGTAGATCTTGCCGTCGACGGTGTAGATGTCGCGCAGCTGCTGCTGGAGGGTGCCGTAGCTCTTGAGGTCCTTGACGTACGACGTGATGTCGGCGGCCTGGTTGATGTCGACCACGTGCTTCGCGTCGGTGAAGTACGTGTAGAAGACGTCCTCCATCTGACCTCCGGCGAGCTTGGCGTCGAAGGTCTTGGGGTCCTGACACGGGAACGCGTCATGGGTGACGACGTCGATGTCCGGGTTGGCCTTCTCGAAGGCCTTGACGTCGGCGTCGAAGAACGAGCGGTCGACCTTGGCACTCTTGGGCGGCTCGCAGTTGACCGTGATGCGGGTCTTGCCACCCGCGGAACCGTCGTCGCCACTCGAACCGCAGGCGGTGGCGGTGAGCGCGAAAGCGGACGCCGTGAAGACGACGAAGGTACGGCGGAACCCGGGACTTCTCATCGGTGGACCCCTTTGGGCAGGAGCGGTTGGGCGCCTTGGGCAGGAGCGGTGGGCGCCGCACACTCAAGCACCGCCGACAGGGGTGCGCAAGATGTCACGCAGAATCTGTAATTATTTGACAGAGGATTGGATCTCAACGGCGGGGCGCTTGCACGGTCGAACGGATGCCGACGACGGGGTGCTCGCACGCCCGACCGGATCTCAACGGCGAGGTGCTTGCGCGGTCGACCCCCGCACCACCAGCTCGGGCTCGAACAGGAGCTCTTCGGGAGTCACGCTGCTGCCGCCGATCTGTGCGTTCAGCAACTCGACGGCCGCCCGGCCCATGGCCTCGATGGGCTGACGCACGGTGGTCAGCGGCGGCTCGGTGCAGTTCATCAGCGCGGAGTCGTCGTACCCGACGACCGACACCTGTGACGGCACGTCAAGTCCCTTGCGGCGGGCGGCTCGCACCACACCGAGGGCGAGCGGGTCGCTCGCGCAGATGAAGCCGGTGACCCCGCGGTCGATGAGCCGGGAGGCCGCCGCCTGACCGCCCTCGATGGAGAACATGGCCCGGCCGATGTGCTCGTCGGGCAGGTCCGGGGCGAGGCTGCGCACCGCCGCCAGCTTGCGGCCCGAAGGGATGTGGTCGGCGGGCCCGAGGACCAGACCGATCCGCTCGTGACCGAGCGAGACGAGATGCCGCCAGGCCTGCTCGACGGCCACCGCGTCGTCGCAGGAGACACCCGGGAAGCCGAGGTGCCCGATGGCCGCGTTGACCAGCACCACCGGGATGTGGCGCTCCGCGAGCTGCCGGTAGTGGTCGTGCGGCGCGTCGGCCTGCGCGTACAGACCGCCCGCGAACACCACCCCGGAGACCTGCTGCTGGAGCAGCAGGTCCACGTAGTCCGCCTCGGAGACGCCGCCCTTGGTCTGGGTGCAGAGCACCGGCGTCAGACCGAGCTGCGCCAGCGCTCCGCCGATCACCTCGGCGAACGCGGGGAAGATCGGGTTCTGCAGCTCGGGCAGCACGAGCCCCACCAGTCGCGCGCGTTCACCGCGCAGTTGGGTGGGCCTCTCGTAGCCGAGCACGTCGAGCGCGGAGAGCACTGCCTGCCGGGTGGAGTCGGAGACGCCGGGCTTGCCGTTGAGCACCCGGCTGACCGTGGCCTCGCTGACCCCGACCTTTTTCGCCACCTGAGCAAGTCGTCGTGTCATGAGCGCAAGAATACCGCAAGAATTGCAAACGACTTGCGTAATCAGGCCATCGAAGAGCCGGCCGCCCACAGACCCCGGACATGTCCCAGATGCCGGGTCATGACCCGGCGCACGGCCTCCCCGTCCCGGTCCAGGAGCGCGTCGAGCAGTTCCAGGTGCTCCTCCGCCGAGTCCTGGAGCCGGCCCGCCTCGACGAGGGCGTCGAGCCCGTAGAGGCGGGAGCGCTTGCGCAGGTCACCGACCACCTCCACCAGATGCGCGTTGCCGGCCAGGGCGAGCAGGCCGAGATGGAAGCGGATGTCCGCCTCGACGTACGCGATCAGGTCACCGGCCGCCGCCGCGGTCACGATCTCCCGGGCGGCCGGACGCAGGGCCTGAAGGGAGACCGGGTCGGCCGTGGTGGCCAGTTGCACCGTGGTGGGGATCTCGATGAGTGACCGGATGTGCGTGTACTCGTCCAGCTGCTTCTCGGAGACCGCGGTGACCCGGAACCCCTTGTTGGGCACGGTGTCGACCAGACCCTCCTTGGCGAGGTCGAGCATGGCCTCGCGCACGGGCGTCGCCGAGACGCCGAAGCGGGCGGCGAGCGTCGGCGCGGAGTAGACCTCGCCGGGGCGCAGTTCGCCCGCGATCAGCGCGGCCCGCAGGGCGTCGGCGACGCGCTCTCGGTAGCTGCTCTTCTTGCCGCCGAGCGTGGGCAGGGCGGCGGGAGCGGCGGAGGGTGCGCTGCTGCGCTCGGCGGGCATGGGGTGTCTCCTCGTACGGGCCGGTGCGTCGGTCCGCTCGCACGGGCTGGTGCGACGGCAGGTGCAATGTCACGTGCCACCAGTATCTCCCGGGGAGCTACAGGACGAATCCGGCCGGGAAGGGATCGGAGGGGTCCAGCAGGTACTGGGCGGTGCCGGTGATCCACGCGCGGCCGGTGAAGCTGGGCAGCACGGCCGGGACGCCGGCGACCTCGGTGGTGCCGAGCAGCCGTCCCGTGAACCGCGTCCCGATGAAGGACTCGTTCACGAACTCGGTGTGCAGCGGGAGTTCCCCGCGCGCGTGCAACTGTGCCATGCGCGCGCTGGTGCCGGTTCCACAGGGCGAGCGGTCGAACCAGCCGGGGTGGATCGCCATCGCGTGCCGGGAGTGCCGCGCGGTGGCGCCCGGCGCGTACAGGTGGACGTGGTGGCATCCCCGGATCGTCGGGTCCTCGGGGTGCACGGGTTCGTCCTCGGCGTTGACGGCCTCCATGAGCGACAGGGCCGCCTTGAGGATGTCGTCCTGGCGGGAGCGGTCGAAGGGCAGTCCCAGCTGCTCCAGGGGCAGGATCGCGTAGAAGTTGCCCCCGTACGCGAGGTCGTAGGTCACCGTCCGTCCGTCGGCCAGGGTGGCCTTGCGGTCGAGTCCGGCCGAGAAGGACGGCACGTTCCTCAGCGTGACCGCCCTCGCGGCGCCGTCCTCGACCTCGACCTCGGCGACGACCGGGCCGGCCGGGGTGTCGAGCCGGATGGTGGTGACGGGCTCGGTGACCTCGACCATGCCGGTCTCCACCAGGACGGTGGCGACGCCGATGGTCCCGTGTCCGCACATCGGGAGGTAGCCCGAGACCTCGATGTAGAGCACCCCGTAGTCGCAGTCGGGGCGGGTGGACGGCTGGAGGACGGCGCCGCTCATCGCCGCGTGGCCGCGCGGCTCGTTCATCAGGAGCTGCTTGATGTCGTCGCGGTGTTCCCGGAAGTACAGCCGGCGCTCGTTCATCGTCGCGCCGGGGATGGTGCCGATACCGCCGGTGATCACCCGGGTGGGCATCCCCTCGGTGTGCGAGTCGACGGCGTGCAGGACGAGTTTGCTGCGCATGGGGTCCGTAACTCCTGGTGGTCGAGGGCGATCGGGGGACGCGGGGAGGCTCAGGCGAGGCCGGCCGCGACGGCCTTCTCGGTGGCCGCGCGTACGGCGGCCTCCTGCTCGGGCAGCAGCGGAACGCGCGGCGGGCGCACGGGGCCGCCGGGGCGGCCGACGATGTCCATGGACAGTTTGATGGCCTGGACGAACTCGACCCGGGAGTCCCAGCGCAGCAGCGGGTGCAGCTGCCGGTAGAGCCGGCCCGCCGTGTCGAGGTCGCCGCTGACGGCGGCGTGGTAGAGCTCGACGCTCGCGGCGGGCAGCGCGTTCGGGTAGCCGGCCACCCAGCCCTTGGCGCCCGCGACGGCGAGTTCCAGCAGGACGTCGTCCGCGCCGATCAACAGGTCGAGTTCCGGCGCGAGTTCGGCGATCCGGTAGGCGCGGCGGACATCGCCGGAGAACTCCTTGACGCCTTGGACGAACCCCTCCGCGTGCAGTTTCGCGAGGAGTTCGGGCACCAGGTCGACCTTGGTGTCGATCGGGTTGTTGTAGGCGACCACCGGGAGGCCGGCTTCGGCGACCGCCGCGTAGTGGGCGAGGACGGAACGCTCGTCGGCGCGGTACGCGTTGGGCGGCAGCAGCATGACGGACTCGCAGCCCGCGTCGCGGGCCTGCTCGGCCCAGCGGCGGGCCTCGGCGGAGCCGTAGGCGGCGACGCCGGGCATCACCCGGGAGCCGCCGACCGCCGACACGGCCGTCTCGACGACCCGCGCGCGCTCCTCCGGTGTGAGCACCTGGTACTCGCCGAGCGAGCCGTTGGGGACGACGCCGTCGCAGCCGTTCTCGACGAGCCAGGCGCAGTGTGCGGCGTACCGGTCGTGGTTCACGGAGAGGTCGTCGTTCAGCGGGAGCGCGGTGGCGACGAGGACGCCGCGCCAGGGCCGGTTCTCGGTGGTGGTCATCAGCGGTTCCCTCTCAATGGGGTGTGACATTTTACTGACTGCGGACGTGTGGCTGCCGTGAGGTGGCGTGAAGCGCGGCGCGGTGCGGTGCGGTGGGAGGCGTGGGTGGTGGCCCTGGCCGCCGGGGACGCGGTCAGTCGTCCGGCGGCTCACCGGTCCCGGCGAGCACCCCGAGCGGGACGGGTCGCGCCAACAGCCTTCGCACGGGGGTCTGTTCGCAGCCGGTGAGTCCGGCGACGGCCGGCTCGCACATCCGGCCCTGGCACCAGCCCATGCCCGCGCGGGTGAGCAGCTTCACGGTGCGTACGTCGCCCGCGCCCAGTTCGTCCACGGCCGCCCGGACCGCCCCGCCGGTGACCTCCTCGCAGCGGCAGACGACCGTGTCGTCGGTGATGCGCTCCGTCCACGTCGCGGGCGGTGCGTAGACGGCGTCGAGCGCGGCGGAGAACGCCCGCAGTCGCGTACGGGACCTGGTGGCCGCGGACCGGTCGCGGGGGTCGGGTTCCGTGCCGCGCAGCCGGGCGGCGACCGAGTGTCCCGCGATGTGGCCCTCGGCGAGCGACAGGGCCGCGCCGCCGATACCGGTGGTCTCGCCCGCGGCCCACACGCCCGGCACGTCGGTCCGCTGCTCCTCGTCGACCCGCACGCGCACGCCCTCGACGCGGCAGCCCAGCGAGTCGGCGAGGTCGGTGTGCGGCAGCATCCCGTGCCCGACCGCGAGCGTGTCGCACGGGACGCGCCGCTCCGTGCCGGGCCTGACGCGTCCGTCGGCGTCGAGCGCGGCGACGGTCACGGCGTCGAGCCGGTCCCCGCCGTGGGCCTCGACGACGGCGTGCCGGGTGCGCAGGGGGATGCGGTGCCGCAGGAGCCGCGCCGCGTACCCGGCGCCTTCGGCGACCTTTCCCGGCTGGGCGGCCAGTGCCCCGGCATGGCGCAGGAACGCCCGCGGGTCGGCCGACTCGACGAGCGCGGCGACCTCGACCCCGGCCGCGGCGAGCCCGGCCGCCACGGGCAGCAGCAGCGGTCCGGTGCCGGCCACGACGGCCGTGCGGCCGGGTACGACGAGCGTCCCCTTGAGCATGGCCTGCGCGCCGCCCGCGGTGACGACGCCGGGAAGGGTCCAGCCCGGGAAGGGCAGCACCTTCTCGTAGCCGCCGGTGGCCAGGAGGACCGCGTCGGCGCGGACGGTGCCGGGTTCCTCCTGGAGGGGCCCTCGGAGGGCGTGCACGACGAACTCGCCGCTTCCGGCGGGCAGATGTGCCGAGCCGGAGTGGTCGGAGCGTTCCACCAGCCATACATGATGGTCCGTCAGGTGGGTGATCGTGCCCGCCTCCAACTGGACCGCGAGCGCGCGCGAGAGCCGTTCCCAGGTCCGCCACCCGTGATGCAGGGCTCGCGGGCGCCGTGCGCGCAGTCCGGCCGCGGGCTGCCGGTAGAACTGTCCGCCCGCCCGGGCGGCCGAGTCGATCAGCGTGACCCGGACCCCGCGCCCGGCCGCGGCCAGGGCGGCGGCCAGGCCCGCCGGACCGGCGCCGATCACCGCGAGACGCGCCTCCTCAGCCGCCATGTCCGGTCCCCTCCTGCGTACGGATCGCGTCACCCGGTCGCACCGGCACCAGACAGGCCCGTTGGTTCGGGCGGTCGTTGACGGTGACGAGGCACTCGAAGCAGACGCCGATGCCGCAGAACACTCCGCGCGGCCGGCCCGAGCCGCGGGTGGTGCGCCAGGAGGTGACCCCCGCCGTCCACAGGGCGGCGGCGACGGTCTGCCCCGGCAGCGCCGTGACCGCGCGGCCGTCGAGGGTGACGGTGAACGCGGGGCCCGGCTCGGCGTCCACCAGTTCCAGGGGATTCACACGGCCTCCTGCGCGAAGCGGTCGGGTCTGAACGGCGTGAGGTCCAGGTCGGGTGCGGCGCCGGTGAGTACCTGCGCGATCAGGTGCCCGGTGCCGGCGGCGAGACCGATCCCCGCCCCCTCGTGCCCGCAGGCGTGGAAGAGGCCGGGCACCCGCGGGTCGGGGCCGATCGCGGGCAGGTGGTCGGGCATGTACGGGCGGAATCCCAGGTACGTCCGCAGGGCGCGGACGTCCGTCAGGAAGGGGAAGAGCCTGATCGCCCCCGCCGCGAGCGCGCGCACGGCGGGCAGCGAGAAGGAGCGGTCGAAGCCCACGCGTTCGCGGCTGGCGCCGATCAGCACCGGGCCCGCCGCCGTCCCCTCCACCACCGGCGAGGTCTGCAGGGCGGCGGAGTCGCTGGCCACGTCGGCGACGTAGTCCGCGGCGTACACCTTGTGCCGCACGCGCCGCGGCAGCGGCTCGGTCACCAGCACGAAGCCGCGCCGGGGCAGTACGGGCAGCCGGACGCCCGCGAGCGCGGCCACCGCGGAGCCCCAGGTCCCGGCCGCGTTCACCACCACCGGCGCGTGCAGGTCGCCCCGGTCGGTCCGCGCGCCCCGGACCGATCCGTCCGCAGCGCGCAGCACCTCGGTCACCGTCCGGCCGGTGAGCAGCCGGACGCCCGAAGCGCGCACCAGATGCGCGGCGGCCAGCGCCGGCATCACCTGGGTGTCCTGCGGGTAGTGCACGGCGCCCGCGAGTCCGGGCGCCAGATGGGGTTCCAGATCGTGGAGCCGGTCCGCCGGGACCGGCAGGGCCGAGACACCGGCCGTCCGCTGACCGGCGGCGAATTCCTCCAGCGCGGTCAGCCCCTCGGGCGTGGCGGCCACCACGACGCCGCCCTTGGCCTCGTACTCGACGGCCTCGCCCAGTTCCTCCCCGAGGCCGGACCACAGGCGCCCCGACAGCAGCGCGAGGTCGAGCTCGGGGCCGGGCTGCTTGTCGGAGACGAGCAGGTTCCCCTCGCCGGCCCCGGTCGTGCCGCCGGCCACCGGACCCCGGTCCACGAGGACCACGTCGAGGCCCGCCCGAGCCGCGTAGAGGGCGCATGCCGAGCCCACCATTCCGGCCCCGATCACCACGACATCGCAGGTCAGTCGCTTGCTCACATCAGTACTATGTCACATGCTTCCCTGGGTGGGAACAGTGCAGGAACAGTGCCGGGACCCGCCCGGACCGACCGACAGAAGGGGTGCCCGCCGTGGCCAAGGCGCGGAAGAACGGTCTGTACCGAGAGATCTCCGAGGAACTGTCCGCCCTGATGCGAACGGGCTGGGCGGACACCGAGAGGCGCGACGTGCGACAGGACGAGCAGGCGCCGTACGCGGCCCGCCGCCGCGCCGCGCTCGGCGCGCTCTTCCCCGGTGAACGTCTCGTCATCCCCTCCGGAGGCCTCAGGGTCCGCTCGAACGACAGCCACTACCCGTTCCGCCCGTACACCGGCTACGTCCATCTGACGGGCGACCGGTCCCGGGACTGCGCCCTGGTCCTGGAACCCCGGGCCGAGGGCGGCCACGACGCGTACTGCTACCGGCTCCCCCGCGACGGCCGGAACACCGACGAGTTCTGGACGGGCATGACCGCCGAGTTGTGGACGGGCCGCCGCCGCTCGCTGGCCGAGTCTGAGCACGAACTGGGCCTCGCCTGCCGGGACATCCGCACACTCCCCGGACACCTGCGGGACACCGTCACACCGACCCGTGTCGTACGCGGCCACGACCCCGCCCTCGACGCGACGCCCGGCACCGACGAAGAGCGGGACGCCGAGCTGGAGGAGGCGCTGTCCGGGCTGCGGCTGGTCAAGGACGCCTGGGAGATCGGCGAGATGCGCCGGGCCGTCGACTCCACGGTGCGCGGGTTCACCGACGTCGTCAGGGAGTTGTCCCAGGCGGTGGCCACCTCGGAACGCTGGATCGAGGGCACCTTCTTCCGCCGCGCCCGGGTCGAGGGCAACGACGTCGGCTACGGCTCCATCTGCGCCGCGGGCGAGCACGCCACGATCATGCACTGGACGGACAACGACGGACCGGTCCGCCCGGGCGAACTGCTCCTGCTCGACGCGGGCGTGGAGACCCGCACCCTCTACACCGCCGACGTCACCCGCACCCTCCCGATCAGCGGGACCTTCAGCCCGCTCCAGCGGAAGGTCTATGACGCGGTGTACGAGGCGCAGGAGGCCGGGATGGCCGCGGTGAAGCCGGGCGCCCGGTACCGCGACTTCCATGAGGCGGCCCAGCGGTCGATGACCGAACGGCTGGTGGACTGGGGGCTGGTCGAGGGGCCGGCCGAGCGCGCCTACGAACTCGGCCTTCAGCGCCGCTTCACCATGGCGGGCACCGGTCACATGCTCGCTCTGGACGTGCACGACTGCGCGCAGGCCCGTAACGAGGACTACGTCGACGGGCCGCTGGAGCCGGGCATGGTGCTGACCGTCGAGCCGGGCCTCTACTTCCAGCCCGACGACCTGACCGTGCCCGAGGAGTGGCGCGGCATCGGCGTCCGGATCGAGGACGACCTGCTGGTCACCGCGGACGGCTACGAGAACCTGTCGGGTGGGCTGCCCCGCTCGGCCGCCGAAGTCGAGGCATGGATGCGCGAGTTCGCGGGCTAGTCGGAGTTGTCTCGGGGGCGGGGCCCCCGGGCCCGCCCCGGGGGGGCCTAGCCCCCCGGTGGGGGGGGGGGCGTGGGGGGGCGGGGGGGGAAGAGCGC
>NZ_JBHWEL010000040.1:31587-38414 GCF_042734135.1 Streptomyces sp. NPDC059668
GGGTTGTGGGGGGTGTGGGGGGTGTTGTCGCGGGCGGGGCCCCCCCCCCCCCCCACGGGGCGTCAGACGACCCTGAGGTGGGTGGCGCCGAGGCGTGGCCTGGCGATCCTGCGCGGGGGCTGCGCGCCACGGCGGGTCTCGCGCAGGACCAGGGTCGTGCGCGTGTAGCCCAGGTCCTGGAGGCTCTTGGGGGTCTCGTCGACGATCCGGCAGTCCGTGCGCCCCCAGCGGGGGTCGGGATGGATCAGCGGCCGTACCGCGCCGTCGTGCTGGAGGGCGTCCTGGCCGACCGCGCGGATCCAGTGCGGCAGGCCGTGCCGGTAGGCCGCCTCCATGATCGGGTCCTGGGCGATGTCGCGGCGGATGGACTGCAGCCCGCGGTCCTGGCCGTCGCGCTCCACGGCGGCGGCGAAGTGCGCCAGCATCGGCAGGCACCAGCTCGCCTCGTGCTCGCCGAGGACGGTGGCCGCGTCCGGGTGGAAGAGGACGAACCGGAGGAAGTTGTCGCCCGGCATGGCCGTCGGATGAGGGCCGACGCCGCCGAAAAGTGTCTCGAACGCGGCGTTGGACAGGACGACGTCCCAGCGGTGGTCGAAGACGACCGAGGGGAACGGCACGGCAGCGAGGAGGGCGGCGTAGTCCTGGAGATACGCCTGAGCCTCGGGGCTCTCGGGGACAGGTCGCGGCTGGGACCGCTGCCTTCCTGCCTGGTACGCCATCGGGAGGTCACCCCTCTTGCCTATGCGGCCTTCACGCGGCGCCCCGATCCTGCTGCCCGGAGCTCAGTCGTGTCAACTATCGTGGCATTTGGCGCTTGTTGACGGCTGATTCGCGCCACAGTTGTGGCGAGACCTGGATGTGAGTTCGAGCGAGCGACTAGTCTCCGGGGGTCCCGAGCATCATGTGAGAGACCTGAGAGAGACGTAGGAGATCTGTCGGTGACGGATGGCTTCGAAGTTCCGGGCGCCATGGCGACGGTTCTGCTGCCGGCCGTCGTGGCCCGGGTCACCGCGCTCGCCGACCGGCTCGGTGTGCAGCACGCCGAGGTTTTCGACGTACGGCGCCTTTCGGCGGAGTCCGGCGTCCCCGAGCCCGTGGTGCGGGCGCTGCTCGGCGGCCGCGCGGCCGGCGAGCCCGATCTGCAGGCCCGCTTCCTGCAACGTCTCGACCTGCTGCGCCGCACCCGGCTCAAGCCCAACGGCCGCAGATACACCCAGCAGGAGATCGCCGACGGCGCCGGGATGTCGCGTCAGCAGGCGGGCGCTCTCATCAACGGCGACCGGCGCCCCACGATGGAGCACTGCGACGCCATCCAGCGCTTCTTCCGGGTGCACGCGGGATTCCTGACGGCCGAGGACTCCGAGGCGCTCGTGGGTGCCCTGCAGCGTTCCGAGCAGGAGCTGCTGCAACAGCTCGCCGACCGCGAGCGCGAGGCGGCCGCGGCCGCCTCGGACCCGCTGGAGCGGCTGTTGGAGGACCACGGCGTGCGCGGCATCGCCTGGCGGGCCGCGCAGCTGCCCACCGACCAGCACCGCGACAAGGTCGCCGAATGGCTGGACATGCTCTTGGAAAGCGTCAAGCGGCCCGAGTCATGATCCGGGGGAGAACCGTGGGCATCGGAAAGGACATGCGCCGTCTGTGCGGCGAGCTGGTCGCTGAGCTCTCGCTCCCGGCGCCGGCGGAACCCGCCACCCTGTACGCCGCCCTGTGCGAGGCCATGAGCAGACGCCGTGGCCGCCCCGTCCAGTTCCGTACGGCCGTGTTCCCGCCCGGTACCGCCAGCGGGCTGTGGCTCGACATGGCCGAGCAGGACCTCGTCGTCATCGAGGAACGCACCGCCCCAGACCACCAGTTGGTGATCCTCGGCCACGAGCTGTGGCACATGAAGGCCGGGCACTGCGGTCACCATGTCGACGGCGCGGCCGTGGCCGCCCGTCTGCTCAGCGACGACGCGGACCTTCAGGCGACCGTCCGCAAGGTCGCCGCGCGCACCCGTTTCGACCTCGCCGACGAGAAGGAGGCCGAGAGCTTCGGTCTGCTGCTCGCCAGCAAGTGCCGTACGTGGCTCGCCGGTTCGCCGGTGCGCGGGCCCGTGAGCCGGGACGGTCTGGCCGGCCGGATCGAGGCGTCCCTCGGCTATCGCGGGCCGAAGGGCTGAGGACACTCTCCAGGAATGGACGGATCCAGCTACTACGTCCCGGCGGTCGCCATGGGCGTCGCTCTCGCCGTGAAGGCGCCCACCCTGATCCGCGGCTGGCGCGACCCGTTGCTGAGGTCCGTGGGCGTCCTGCTGGCACTCGCCTGCCTGGTCTTCCTCTTCGCGGCGCCGCCGACCATCGGCGAGGTCAACGACCTCACGGGGATCCCCAACGTCTCGGCGCCCCTGGTCTACTGCCTGCTGACCGCGTTCAGCGCCTCCTGTCTGGTGCTGATCGTCAACTGGCGCGGCGGCCCCGCCGAGGTGACCCGCCGGCTCTCCCGCCGCTGGATCGCCGGGTACGGCGTGGTGAGCCTGGCGCTGGTCGTGCTGTACCTGCTCGGGGACTGCCGTGAGGAACGGCTGCGCGACCTCGACACCTACTACGCCAACACCCCGTTCATCCGCGAGATGATCGTGCTCTACCTCGCCTCGCTGACCGTCGCGGGCGTCGCGATGAACGTCATGTGCTGGCGCTGGGCCCTCCAGGTGAGCGGCTGGCTGCGGGTCGGCCTGCTGACGATCGCGGTCGGCTTCCTCTTCAACATCCCCTACTCGGCGCTCAAGTTCATCGCCGTGGGCGCCCGCTGGAACGGCACCGACCTGGACGGCCTGAGCACCGACGTGGCGCCCGCGCTGGCGTCGGTCGGAGCACAGGTGAGCGCGGTCGGCTTCCTGATCCCGCTGGCCTGCCAGCGCGTCGGGGACAGTTGGTGCACCTGGTCGACGTACCGCCGGCTCGGGCCGCTGTGGCGCGAGCTGAAGCCGGTCTCGGCCCACGAGGAGCGCGCCGTGCGGATCTCGTGGTGGTCCCCCGCCGAACTCCAGGTCACCCAGCGGGAGTCCGACATCCACGACGGCATGCTCAGCCTGTACCCCTACTTCGACTCCGAGGCGCGCGCCCTCGCCTACGACGCGGCCGTGGCGGCGGGCTCCGAGCCCCTCCAGGCACAGGCGGAGGCCGACGCGGCGATGGTGACGGCGGCGGTACGGGCCAGGGCGGCCGACCCGGAGGGCCGGGTCATCAGCGCGGCGGAGGCGGCCACCGCCCCCGCCGGACCCGGGTCCGCGTACGCCTACACCGACGGTCCGCGCGACCTCGTGCGGATGTCGATGGCCCTGCGTCAGTCCCCCGTCGTCGCGGCCGCCCGAGGGCGTGCCACGGCCAGGTCAGAGAGCGACTTCCATGAGCAATCCCGCTAGCGCCCCCCGGAGCGCGGCAGCAGACGACCGTGTCCCGGCCTCCGGTCGGGCGGTCGTCATCGGTGCCGGGCCGGCCGGCCTGCTGGCCGCCGCGGCGCTGCACGCGTACGCCGACGTCACCGTCGTCGAGCGTGACGTCCTGCCCGCCGGGCCCGAACCGCGCAAGGGCCTGCCCCAGGCCCGTCACGCCCATCCACTGTGGTCCGGCGGTGCCCGCGCCATGGAGGAACTGCTCCCCGGTGTCACCGCCGCCTGGCTGGCCGCGGGCGCCCGCCGGATCCCGCTCCCGGACGGACTGGTCGCCCTGTCCGCGCGGGGCTGGCTGCGGCGCTGGCCCGAGACGGAGTTCATGATCTCGTGCAGCCGTGATCTGCTCGACTCGGTGCTGCGCGAACAGGTCGCGCGCGAGGACCGGGTGACCGTCCTGGACGGCACGGAGCTGCTCGGGCTCCACGGCGACGCCGCCCGCGTGAGCGGAGTGCGGGTACGCGCGTCCGACGGCACCGAGCACGTCCTGGAGGCCGATCTGGTGGTGGACGCCTCGGGACGCGGTTCGCGGTCCACCGCGTGGCTCGACGCGCTCGGGGTCCCGCAGGCCCCGATGGAGGAGATCGACTCCGGACTCGCCTTCGCCAGCCGGGTCTTCCGCGCGCCGGCGGGCACCGAGGACTTCCCGGTGGTCACCGTGCAGCCCGACCCGGCGCAGCCCGTGCCCGGGCGGTCCGCGACCCTCGTGCCGCTGGAGGGCGGGCGCTGGCTGGTGACGCTCTCGGGCACCCGCGGCGGACAACCGACCGCCGCGGCCGAGGACTTCGAACTCTTCGCGCGCGGTGTCCGGCATCCCCTGGTGGGTGAGCTGATCGCGCACGCGGAGCCGCTCACGGACGTCGTGCTCACCCGCAGCACGATCAACCGGCGGCGCTGCTTCGAGAGGGTGCGGGACTGGCCCGAGGGCTTCGTCGCGCTGGGCGACTCCGTCGCCACGTACAACCCGGTCCACGGGCACGGGATGTCGGTGGCCGCCCAGGGCGCCGTGGCGCTGCGCGGGCAGGTCGCCGAGTACGGGATCTCGGCGCCCGGGCTCGCGCGGCGGGTGCAGCGCGCGGTGGCGATCCCGGTGACGGTCGCCTGGGAACTGGCCACAGGAACGGACATCCGTTACCCCGAGGCGATCGGCGAACAGCCCGGCGCGGTGCGCGGTCTGTTCGGCCGCTACCTGGCACGGCTGACGCGGACCGCGGCCGGACGTCCGCGGGTCGCCCGCGCCCTCCTCTCCGTGACCACCCTGTCCGCGCCGCTGACCGCCCTCGTGACACCCGAGGTGCTCCTCGCCGTGCTGCGCGGGCCGGGGCGTCCCCCGCTGACCGAACCCCCGCTCACGTCCGACGAACGCGCCGCGGTGTTCAGCGCGCCGGAGTCCTCGGTGACACCGGCGGCGGGCTGACGCCGGGACGGGACCACGGCGGCAGGAGGGCCGACTCCGGCGCTCGTACGACGGGGTCACGACCCGACCCGGGACGGCCTCGGCCGGACGGTGCCGGACCGGTCCCGGACCGGTCCCGAACCGGCGCGACCGGACTCGGCCGAACGGGTGGCGTGGGCGTCCGGCGAGGGCCGCGCCGTCTAGTCCGGAACGGCGCTCGCCCCGCGACGCCTCCTCCGGTGACGCCTCCTCCGGCGGGGGCGCCGGGAGCCGAACCGTGTGCGTCCCCTCCCGGGACGGGACGCGCCGGCCCGTGGACGGCGGGCGGCAGCGGGCGCGGGGTTCAGGTCGCGCTGCGTTCGCTCGCCTCCCGCAGGTCCCGTTCCACGGCCCGGTTGTGCGCGGTGTCCGGCTGCCCCACCGTCGTGCCGGGGCGGCCGGCGCGCAGCAGTTCCCGCCAGTGCTCGCGGCTCCAGTCGGCCGGACGGGTGGTGCTGGTGAACTCCTCGACGAGGCCGAGGAAGCGTGCCGGATCGCTGTGGAAGGGGAAGTGGCCCGCGCCCTCGAAGATCTCCAGCCGGCTGCCGGGCATCGCCCGGTGCGCCCCGTACGCGTGCCGCACCGGCACCACGCTGTCCCGGTCGCCCCAGAGCAGCATCGTGGGCATGCCCTCGGTCAGGTAGCAGCGGTCGAGCATGGTCACCGACTGTCCGCGCCAGTCGACCACGGCGCGCAGGGTGCGGATGAACGCGCTGCGCGAGGTCGCGTCGGGCAGGGCGTCCACGAGGTTGAGCAGTTCCGGGGCGTCCTGGCCCAGGTCGGTGTCGAGCAGCGTCATCAGACGTAAGAACAGGCCCACTTGGAGTCTCATGCCGGGCAGCCGCAGGGTGGACAGCAGGAGGTGGGCACCCGGCAGCGAGACGGCCCGCAGTACCGGGTTGACCTCGCCGCCCACTCCTCCGGCGCTGACCAGGATCAGCCGTTCCGTGCGGTCGGGGAACTGGTAGGCGAACTGCATCGCGACGCCTCCGCCGAGCGAGTGACCGACCAGGGTCGCGGACTCGATGTCGAGCGTCGTCAGCAGGTCGCGGACGCCGTTGGCGTACGCGGCCACCGAGTAGTCGGCGCGCGGCTTGTCGGAGGCCCCGTGGCCCAACAGGTCGGGGGCGATCACGGTGTGGGTGCGGGCCAGGTCGGGGATCAGGTCCGCCCAGGTGGCCGAGGAGTCGCCGATGCCGTGGATGAGGACCAGCGCGGGGCCCTCGCCCGCCACGCGGTAGGCACGCCGGTAGCCGTGCACGACGCGGTGCTGCAGGCGCAGTTCCGCGCCGCCCACCGAGCGCAGTCGCAGGTTGCGCCTCGGACGCCGAGGCGGTACGTCGGCCACGGGCTCACCTCCTGTTCCCGGGCCGCCGAGCGGACGGCCTCCGGCTCCTCCTCCCAGCGTAGGGCTCCTGTCCCACCAGGGATTTCCGTGAGGTTTCGCCTCCGCTAAGCGGGCGAACCGCCGCACATCGAAACGGCATTGTCAGTGGTGGACGGCAAGCTGGGGTCACGCAGTGCCATGCAGCGCTCACGACCAGCCGACCCGGGGAGAGCCGTCCGATGCCGACCGCCGTACTGACCGACCACGAACGTGCCGCCGTGCAGGCCTATCTGCGTCTCCTCCAGACCGTCCGGGCCGCCTTCGACGGTACGCCGGACACGCACCGGCCGCCTGTGGTGGCGCCGTCCGCGCTCGCCGAGGCGGAGCGGGCGCTGGCGGCGGCCGGACTCGCGGGCAATGAGGAGGAGTTCTTCCGGCTGCTGCGCCGCTGGTGTCCTGAGCCCGGCGGCCGGCTGCCCTGAAGCCGCGCGCCGCGGGCGGGGTGGGCGGGGGGGGTGGGCCGGGGGCCCGAGGGCCACCGCCCCGCGGCGGAGCTCACCCCCCCCCGCGACGACGGGGGTGGTCACCCGCGGGGCCCCGCCGACGGGGTGGGCGGCGAGATCGGCGCCACCTGCCTG
>NZ_JBHWEL010000040.1:38424-44107 GCF_042734135.1 Streptomyces sp. NPDC059668
GAGGGGGCGTGGGCGGCCGGGGGGGTCGCCGGCGGGGCGGGCCGGGGGCGGGGCCCCGGGGGCGGGGGGGGGCGGGGGGGGGGGGGGCGCCCCGCCCCCGCCCCCCCCGCGCCCCGACGCGTGCGGGCCCGTCGGCGCACGGCCCCGCCCCGGGGCAGCGGCCCCGGCCACGGCGCAGGCCGTCCGGGTCGGCCGCCCGGTGGTGAGGAAGGCCGCCCCGGCCACGTGGGTCACCGTCCGCGCCATGGGGGGCCGCCCCGGCCACGGGGAGAGCCGGCGCCGGGCGGCAAACGGCGGGCGGCGGTCGCCGGGCGGCAAACGGCGGGCGGTGGTCGCCGGGCGGCGGCCGCTGTTCCTAGATCGCGCCCGTTCCGCCGTGGGGCACGGTGACGGCCGTGGCCAGCAGGCCCTGCCGGACGGTCCAGCGTCCGTCGAACGACTGGATCCGGCGCCCGCCGACCACCGGTCCCGGTACCAGGAGCGTGGCGCGGAATCCGCCGGACCGTGCGGGACCGCAGGTGCCGGGACGCGCCAGGGAACCCCTGGCCACGGAATCCCCGGACGCGGAGTCACCGGTCACGGAACCCCTGGCCACGGAACCCCTGGCCACGGAACCCCTGGCCACCTGAGCCCCGCTCACCGGACGTCCGCTCACCGGGCCCCCGGTCACGCCGGTTCCGCCCGCCACGGACCCCCGCGTGGGACCTCCGGGCGCGAAGGCCCCCGCGCGGACGCCGTGCGCCGCCGGGCCGCCGTCCTCGAAGAGGTCGATGTCCGCCTCCAGGAAGTCCAGCCACCGCCTCATCAGGGGGAACCACGCCTTGTAGACCGACTCCTTGGCGCTGAAGAGCAGCCGGTCCCAGTGCACCGACGGGTCCCGCTCCGCCAGCCGGCGCAGGCGGTCGTTCTCGGTGGGCAGTGCCACCGAGACGATGACGTCCTCGGGGAGCTCCTGGTGCGGTTCGGCGTCGATGCCCAGCGAGGCCAGGTCACCGGCGCGGGCGAGGGACGCGGCGCAGTAGCCCTCGCAGTGCGTCATGCTGCCGATCAGCCCCGCGGGCCAGATCGGCTCTCCGCTGTCCCCGCGCGAAATGGCGCGCGGGGCCACCCCGAGCTTCTCCATGGCCTGCCGGGCACAGCCGCGTACGGCGGCGAACTCACTGCGGCGCTTGTGCACGAACGACACCGCGAGCGCCTCTTCCTCGGGATACAGCCGCGCGCCACCGGCCGCGTCGTCACCGAGCGCCTCCACGCTCACGACCGAGTCCGGCAGCAGTTCCTCGATCACCGGTTCCGACCTCCATCGGCAGTATGCGGCGCAGTGTTCCCGGCGGCTTCGGGCGGGGGCGCCACTCGCGGGGGTAGCCCACCGAGACCTCTTCGAAGCGGACCCCTTCGAGGTGGGTGGTCCGCGGGATGTGGAGATGGCCGTAGACCATGACCTCGACGCGGAACCGGCGGTGCCAGTCGGCGGTCAGCCCGGTGCCGCACCACATCGCGAACTCGGGATAGCGCAGGACGTCGGTCGGGTGACGGTCCAGCGGATAGTGGTTGACCAGCACCGTGGGCAGGTCCTCGGGCAGCTCGGCGAGCCTGCGCTCCGTCTCGGCGACCCGGGCCCGGCACCAGGCCTCCCGGCTCGGATAGGGATCGGGGTGCAGGGTGTACTCGTCGGTGCAGATCACCCCGGTCCTCTCCGCGTACGCCATGCCCTCGTCCTTGGTCGCGCAGCCCGGCGGCAGGAACGAGTAGTCGTAGAGCAGGAAGAGCGGTGCGACGACGACGGGGCCGCCCGGGCCGTCCCAGACCGGGTAGGGGTCCTCGGGGGTCGTGACCCCGAGCTCCCGGCAGACGGCCACGAGATGCTCGTAGCGCTCGACACCGCGCAGCGTCACGGTGTCCTTCGGATGCGTCCACAGCTCGTGGTTGCCCGGCACCCAGACGACCTTGCGGAAGCGTCCGGCGAGTGTTTCGAGGGCCCAGTGGATGTCCGCCACGGTCTCCGAGACGTCACCGGCCACCAGGAGCCAGTCGTCCTCCGTCGAGGGGCGCATCTCCTCGACCAGGGCGCGGTTCTCCGGATACCCGATGTGCAGGTCGCTGATGGCCAGCAGGTTTCCGTGTCCGCCGGCCGTCGACCGCACCCTCGCCACCTCCGAGAAAAGGACTGGAAACACAAGAACACATTCACCCTCGCGGGACAAGAACGGACCGCGCGCGGCGGGGTCCGGTTCCGGCCCGGAGCGCTCGCTGCCGCGTCCCGGGAAATCCGTAACAGGCCCGTAGCACCACTGCGGTCCCGCTCCCCTTATGATCGCCCCAACACGGCCGCCATGAACCTACCTTGGCGTACGGCGGCTTGGTGTTCCTCCCTCCCCCCTTGGCCGGGCACACGGCCTGCTCCGCCGTGCCCGGGAACCGTGAAAGGCGGCCTGCATGGTCTCTCGCGTACGCGTCTGGCTCAACCGCACGTACGCGGAGAACGTGTTCTTCATGGACCAGCTGCGAAGTAATCCGCAGCGCCGCGCGGTCGAGATCCATGCCACGCACGGTGATCCCGACTCCCCCGTGCTGGCGGCCGCGGACACCGCCGCCCTGGAGCCGGACGGTCTCTCCCCCGCCGCGTACGTCGAGTACGCCCTCGACCAGTGCGCGCGGAACTCCGTCGACGTGTTCGTCCCGGTCCTGCACCAGCCGGCCATCGTGGCGCACCGCGCGGAGTTCGCCGCGGTCGGTACGGCCCTGCTGGCGCCGTCCGTCGAGGCGGTGGCCGTCTTCCAGGACAAGGCCACCGCGTACCAGGCGGTGGAGGCCGTGGGCGTACCGGTGCCCCCCTGGTGGCGGGTGCGCACTCCCGAGGAGCTCGTGGCGGCGGTCGAGGCGCTGGAGGCCGACGGCCACCGGGCCTGCTTCAAGCCCGCGGCGGGCGCCGGCGGGGTGGGCTTCCGTGTCCTGACCCGGACCCCCTTCTCGATGATGCACCTCAGCGGGTTCCCGAGCCCGTACGTGCCGCTCGACCTGGTGCTGGAGGCGATGCGGGAGGCCGACGGGCCCGTCGACTGGCTGGTCATGCCACGCCTGGAGGAGCCGGAGGTGTCGGTGGACTGCCTGACCGGTCCGGACGGCCGGGTCCGGATGGCCGTGGGGCGCACCAAGAACGGCCGTCGCCGGGGCTTCACGCTCCACCCTTCGTGGATCGAGCCCGCGCGGCTGCTCGCGGAGGCGTTCGGGCTGCACTATCTGACGAACATCCAGTTCCGTATGTTCGGCGACGAGCCGGTTCTGATGGACGTCAACACCCGTCCGGCGGGCGGCCTCCACCAGCTCGCCCAGTGCGGCGTCAACGCCCCTTGGGCGGCAGTGCAGTTGGCTCTCGGCGAGGAGACGGGCGAACTGGTGCCGTCGGCGCTCGCACCGGACTACACCGTGGTGGCGGGGCCGCGTCCGGTCCGTCCGGTGTCGCTGCCGCAGCAGCGCGCCGACACCCCCGCGCCCGCCCCCACGCTGCCTGCCGTCCCGGCACCGGCGGCGGAGGTCACCGCGGCACCGGCCGCGGCGCCCGCGTCCGCCGGCGCGTCCGCGGGTGCGAACAGCGCCGCCACGGCTCCCGCCTGACCGCGCCGCGCCCGTCACGCCCGTCCACCCCTCGCTTCCCTCCTCCCGCTCCCCTCTCCCCCCTCTCTGCGCCGACGCCGCCTCCCTTTCCCCCGCCCCCTCGACCCGCCCCGCCCCTTCCCTTCCCCTCGCACCCCCTGTCGGTCCACCGGTCCGGACCAGTTCTCGCTCAGTGTCTTGACAGCGTGATTGGTCCATACCAACTTGGTTGCGCACCTCTCAGCACTCCCGGACACCCCCATTTCTTCAGGGAGATCGCGTGCGCATCACCGACCTCGGACGTTCCAGACGTCGCTTCTTCGCTCTGCTCGGCACCGCCGCCCTGGCCCTGGCCGGGGCGGTCGCCCTCCCCACCACGGCCCAGGCGGCCAACATCCTCTCCAACCCCGGCCTCGAGTCGGGCAGTCTCTCCCCCTGGTCCTGCACCGGGAACCTCGGCTCGGTCGTCTCCAGTCCCGTGCACGGAGGCTCCAAGGCCCTCGCGGGCGCGGTGAGTTCGAGTGACAACGCCCAGTGCAGCCAGACCGTCTCGGTGCAGCCGAACACCACGTACAGCCTCTCGGGCTGGGTGCGCGGCAACTACGTCTACCTCGGGGTGGACGGCGGTGCCTCGACCTGGACCACGTCCCCGTCGGCGTACAGCCAGCTGTCCGTGTCCTTCACCACCGGCGCCTCGCAGACCACGGCCAAGATCTATGTCCACGGCTGGTACGCGCAGGGCACCTACTTTGCGGACGACATCAGCCTCGACGGTCCGGGCGGCGGAGGCGGCTCCGACACCCAGGCGCCGAGCGCACCGACGAACCTGACCTCCACCGGCAAGACCTCGTCGAGCGTGTCGCTGTCGTGGGGCGCGTCGAGCGACAACGTCGGCGTCAGCGGGTACGACGTCTACAGCGGCTCGAACCAGGTGCTCAGCGTCTCCGGCACCAGCGCCACGGTCGGCGGGCTGTCACCGAGCACGGCGTACACCTTCACGGTGAAGGCGCGGGACGCGGCCGGGAACACCTCCGCGGCCTCGAACTCCGTCAGCGTGACCACGAGCGCGGGCGGGGGCGGCACCCCCGGCTTCAAGCAGGCGGCGCCCTACCTGTACCTCGGCTGGGGCGACCCGCCGAGCGCGACCTCGGTGATGAGCTCGACCGGGGTCAAGTGGTTCACGATGGCGTTCATGCTCGACTCGGGCGGCTGCAACCCCGCCTGGGACAGCAGCCGTCCGCTGACCGGCGGCACCGACCAGACCGTCATCAACCAGATCCGCTCGGCGGGCGGTGACGTCGTCCCGTCGTTCGGCGGCTGGCAGGGCAGCAAGCTCGGCGCCAACTGCTCGTCCGCCGGCGCGCTGGCGGGTGCGCTGCAGAAGGTGATCGACGCCTACGGCCTCAAGGCGATCGACATGGACATCGAGAACACCGACGAGTTCGAGAACGAGGCCGTCCAGGCGAAGATCCTGACCGCGCTGAAGACCGTGAAGGCCAACAACCCCGGCCTGCGCACGATCGTCACCTTCGGCACCTCGACGACCGGTCCGACGTACTACGGCAACCGGCTCATCGAGCAGGCGCAGTCGCTCAACGCCGGCATCGACGTCTTCACGATCATGCCGTTCGACTTCGGCGGCGGCTCCGACATGTACGGCAACACCGTCAACGCCACCGAGGGGCTGAAGGCCAAGCTGAAGTCGACCTTCGGCTGGGACGACGCCACCGCCTACTCCCACATCGGCATCTCCGGCATGAACGGACTGAGCGACCAGCAGGAGAACACGACCCCGGCCATCTGGAGCTCGATCCGTGACTGGGCCAACACCCACCACATCGCCCGGCTCGCCTACTGGGCGGTCAACCGTGACCGGCCCTGCCCCGGCGGCGGCGTGGTGAGCAACTGCTCCGGCATCAGCCAGAACACCTGGCAGTTCACCTCCATCACCGCCGGGTTCACCGGCTGACACCTCCCGTGTGGGGGGGGGGCGGGCGGGCCGGGCGGGGGGGCCCCCCCCCCCGGGGGCACCCCCCCCCCCCCCCCGCCAACCTACCGTACGCCCCCCCCCCGGGGGGCCCCCCGCAAC
>NZ_JBHWEL010000040.1:44117-61915 GCF_042734135.1 Streptomyces sp. NPDC059668
CTCACCACCCCCACTCGCGCTGCCCCCCCCCCCCCCCCGGTGGGGGGGGCGGCCCCCCGCGGCCGCGCGCCCCCCCCCCCCCCCCCCCGCTTCGGCACGGCGCCCCAGGACCGTCAGTCCTTCCGTACGGCCAGCCGCAGGGTCCGCACCTCGAACGGCCGCAGCGACACCGCCACCGCGTCCCCGTCCGTGTCCGCCTCCTCCAGCGGGCGTTCCAGCAGGTCGGTCACATGGGCCGCCGCGAGCGGGAAGCCCGTGCGCAGGGTGCCGGCCGCCCGACCGCCGCGCGACTCGTAGAGGCGCACCACGACGTCACCCGAGGTGTCGTCGGCGAGTTTGACCGCCTCGATCGTCACGCCCTCGCCGTCCACGGAGACGACCGGCACGGCGCAGCCGGCCGAATCGGCCATACGCAGCGGCAGGTTGAGCGCGTAGCCCTCGGCGACCGCGTCCTCGACACTCGCCCCTGGCAGCAGCGCGTAGGTGAAGCGGTGCCTGCCCTGGTCGGCGTCGGGGTCGGGTACGCGCGGGGCCCGCACCAGGGAGAGACGGACGGTCGTCGTCGTACCGCCGTCCTCACGGACCGTGCGGGAGACGTCGTGGCCGTACGTCGAGTCGTTGATGACCGCGACTCCGTAGCCGGGCTCGGCGATGTGCACCCAGCGGTGGCCGTAGACCTCGAAACGGGCGGACTCCCAGCTGGTGTTGGTGTGGGTGGGGCGCTGGACGTGGCCGAACTGGATCTCCGCGGAGGAGTGCGGGGCCCTGATGTCCACCGGGAAGGCGGCCTTGAGGATCTTCTCCGCCTCGTGCCAGTCGATCTCGGTCTCGACGTCGATCCGGCGGCTGCCCGCCCGCACGGTGATCGTCTGCACGATCCGCGAGCCCTTGCCGAAGGCGCGTTCCACCCGTACGGCGGCCAGCAGCGGTCCGTCCTCGACCACGGTCACGGACTCGGTGCCGAGCAGGTCCGTGTAGCGGTTCCGGTAGTGCTTGTCGATGTCCCAGGCGTCCCAGTGGTTCGGCAGGTCGCTGTGCAGTCGCAGGAGGTTGCCCTTGTCGGCGAGGACCTCGCGGCCCGCCGTCAGGTCCCGGACCGAGGCCAGGGTGCCGTCCTCGGCCAGTTCGACGCGGACCAGACCGTTGTCGAGGACACGGCCGTCGACGGTCACCGGCCGCGCGGGCCCGTCCGTGCCCAGCGGCGCGCTGCCGTTCGCCGGGACCTCGGCGTACACCGGGACGCCGACGGGGGTACGCACCACCTCGGCGCGGTCGACCGGGCTGGTGTTGAACACCCGGGTCCCGCCGCTGCCGAGCGCGGCCACGGCCTCCACCGTGATCGCCTCCAGCTCCCGCGCCACCCGCGCGTACTCCGCCTCGGCCTCCCGGTGCACCCAGGCGATCGAGGAACCGGGCAGGATGTCGTGGAACTGGTGGAGCAGGACCGTCTTCCAGAGCCGGTCGAGCTGCTCGTACGGGTAGGAGTACGCCGGTGCCCGCAGCGCGGCCGTCGTCGCCCACAACTCGGCCTCCCGCAGCAGGTGTTCGCTGCGCCGGTTGCCCTGTTTGGTGCGCGCCTGCGAGGTGTAGGTGGCGCGGTGCAGCTCCAGGTAGAGCTCGCCCGACCAGACCTGGTCCTTGGGGATCTCCTCGCGCGCGGCGGCGAAGAAGGCGTCCGGGTGCTCGACGCGGACCTTCGCCGAGCCCTCCAGGTTCGCCAGCCGGCGGGCCCGCTCCATCATCTCGCGGGTGGGACCGCCCCCGCCGTCACCGTGGCCGAAGGGGGCGAGGGACGTCGAACCGCGGCCCTTGTCCTGGTAATTGCGGACGGCGTGCGCCATCTCCTGGCCGGAGAACTCCACGTTGTAGGTGTCGACGGGCGGGAAGTGCGTGAAGATGCGCGTGCCGTCGAGGCCCTCCCACCAGAAGCTGTGGTGGGGCAGCTTGTTGGTCTGGTTCCAGGAGAGCTTCTGGGTCAGGAACCAGTCGTTGCCCGCGAGTCTGGCGAGCTGCGGGTAGGCCGCGTTGTAGCCGAAGGAGTCCGGCAGCCACACGCCCTTGGTCTCGATGCCGAAGTGCTCGATGAAGAACCGCTTGCCGTGGACGAGCTGGCGGGCCAGCGCCTCACCGCCGGGCAGGTTGCCGTCCGCCTCCACCCACATGCCGCCCACCGGCGCCCAGTTGCCGTCCGCGACCGCCTTCTTGATGCGCTCCCACACGTGCGGGTGGTTGTCGCGCACCCACTCGTACTGCTGGGCCTGCGAGCAGGCGAAGACCAGCTCCTCGTACTCCTCGGCGAGCGCGGTCACGTTCGAGAAGGTGCGGGCGGTCTTGCGCTTGGTCTCGCGGATCGGCCAGAGCCAGGCGGAGTCGATGTGCGCGTGACCCACGGCGGAGAGGGTGTGGGCGCTGGCGTGCGCGGGCTTGGCCAGCGTGGGTGCCAGGACGGCGCGCGCCGCGGCGGCCGTCCCGGAGACGTCGTCCAGGTCCAGCGCGTCCAGCGCCCGGTCGAGCGCGATCATGATCTCGTGGCGGCGCGGGTCGGTCTCCGCGAGCTCCAGCATCAGCTCGCGCAGCACCTGGATGTCGAGGTCGAGGTGCCAGACGTCCTCGTCGAGAACGGCGATGTCGGCGCGCCGGAAGGTGTAGAGCGGTGCGGACCCCGCGGTGAGCCGGTCGCCGAGCGGGGTCGGGGCCGCGAAGTCGTTCGCCAGGATGTCGGGGTTCGAGGCCGCCTCGACGAGGTAGTCGACGCGCTCCCCGCCCGCGGCCGGGCGGCCGATGGGCACGTACTGGTTCTGCGGGTTGACCGCCTTCAGCGGCGCCCCGTCCGGGAGGTGGACCAGCGCCTCCGCCTGGTTGCCGGGCCAGTCCCCCACGAAGCCGAGGTCGAGGACGGCCTCGACACGCCTGCCGGCCCAGTCCTCCGGGACCCTCCCGCGCATCCGGAACCAGGTGGTGCCCCACGGCGGCCCCCAGGGGGTCCCCATCGCGAAGGGCTCGTACGGTGCCGCGGCGGCCTCCGCGAAGGGCACCGGTTCACCGGGCGCCTGCCAGGCCTCGACCTCGAAGGGTACGGAGGCGGAGTGGACGGCGGGCTTGATGCGCTGGACGTGGACGCGCTGGACGCGCTCCTCGATCCGGCGGCGTTCGTCGTGCATGAGATGTCTCCAAGCTTGCGGGAAGCGCTACGTGAGGTACGCCAGGCCGGGGTGGACCGAGGTGTATCCGTCGACCAGTCGCCGGGCCACGTTCACCGAGTCCACCAGCGGGTGCAGGGCGAAGGCCTTGACGGCGGTCGTGCGCGAGCCGGACTCGGCCGCGGACAGCACCTCGCGCTCCACCGCCTTGACCGCGCACACCAGTCCGGTGGCGTGGCCGGGGAGCGGGGCGACGGAGACGGGGTGCGCGCCGTTGGCGTCGACGAGGCAGGGCACCTCGATGACCGCGTCCGTGTCGAGCACCGCGAGGGTGCCGCGGTTGCGGACGTTGAGGATCAGGGTGGTGCGCTCGTCGCGGGCGATGGCCCGCATCAGTGCGAGCGCCACCTTCTCGTACCCGCCGGAGAGGTCGTCGGCGGCGCGCTCGCCCGCGCCGGCCGCGTCCCGGTTCTCGGCCATGTAGGTGGCCTCGCGCTCGGCCCGGGTGCGCTCCCACGTGGTGAGCGCGGCGGTGTCCGGGTGCTTCATCTCCTCGTAGAAACTGCCCTGTTGGTCGCGCAGGAACGCGCCGCGGGTCTTCTCCGCGCGCTGGTAGGCGCGGACGGCTTCCCGGTTGAAGTAGTAGTAGTGCAGGTACTCGTTCGGTACGGCGCCCAGGGAGCGCAGCCAGTCGGCGCCGAAGAGCTTGCCCTCCTCGAAGGAGCCGAGCAGTGCGGGGTCGGCGAGCAGCCGCGGCAGCTCGTCCCTGCCCGCGACGCGCAGTCCGCGTACCCAGCCGAGGTGGTTGAGGCCGACGTAGTCGATGAAGGCCTCGCGGGGGTTCGCGCCGAGGACGGTGGCGATCCGGCGGCCGAGACCGACCGGCGAGTCGCAGATGCCGATCACGCGGTCGCCGAGGTGGCGGGACATGGCCTCGGTGACCAGGCCGGCCGGGTTGGTGAAGTTGATGACCCAGGCGTCGGGGGCGAGCCGGGCCACCCGCCGGGCGATGTCGACGGCGACCGGCACCGTGCGCAGACCGTAGGCGATGCCGCCGGCGCCGACCGTCTCCTGGCCGAGGACATCCTCGTCGAGGGCGACCCGCTCGTCCGCCGCGCGGCCTTCCAGGCCGCCGACCCGGATCGCCGAGAAGACGAAGTCGGCGCCGCGCAGGGCGTCGTCGAGATCGGTGGTGAAGGACACCTCGGGGGCGTCCGGGTCCCCCGCGGCCTGCTCGGCCAGTACGCGGGCGACGGCCGTCAGCCGCGCCGCGTCCACGTCGTGCAGGACGACACGGGTGACGCGGCCCTCGGCGCGGTCCCCGAGCAGTGCCCCGTACACGAGCGGCACCCGGAACCCGCCGCCGCCCAGAATCGTCAGCTTCACGCCGTCTCCGCCTTTCCCGTCACGACCACTTGCACGCCCGCTTCTTCCAACGAGGACCGCGTCGCCGGGTCCGGCGGACCGTTCGTGACCACCATGTCCAGTTCCTCGGGCCCGCAGACCCGCGCCATGCCCGTACCCGGGAACTTCGCGCGGTCGGCGAGCAGGACGACCTTGTCACCGGCCTGGATCATGGCGCGCTTGACGGGCACCTCGACGACGGTGGTGTCCATGACCTGTCCGCCCGAGCGCACCCCGCTGGTGCCGAGGAAGAGCCAGTCGGCGTGCAGCTGACGCAGGTTGTCCTCGGTGAGGAAGCCGACCAGGGAGCGGTACTCGCGGCGGACCATGCCGCCGAGCAGCACCAGTTCGATGTTCTCGTCGTCCACGAGCTCCTCGTAGACCACCAGGTTGCTGGTGATCACGGTGATCCGGCGGCCGTGCAGCTGCCTGGCCAGCCGGTAGGCGGTCGTGCCGATGTCCAGCAGGACGGACTGGCCGTCCTGGACCATCGACGCGGCGCGGGCCGCGATGGCGTCCTTCTCGGCCACCCGGACCTCGGCGACCTCGGCGAAGGGCTGGTCGCCCTCGTCGACGACCGCGCCGCCGTGCACCCGCGTCAGCAGGCCTTCCTCCTCAAGTCTCAGCAGGTCACGGCGGACCGTGGCCGGGCTCACGCCCAGCTGCTCGGAGAGATCGGTCACGGCCGCGGGCCCGCCGGAGCGCAGGGCCCGCAGGATGAGTTGATGTCGTCGCTCTGCCAGCACCCTGTGAACAGTACTCGTCATCTTCAATCATTTCTATGCTCAGTTCTGCTCGACTCTTGCCAAATTGAAGCGATGCGCGCACGATCCTGGTCACCGCTTGCAGACTTTTGACGAGAGGATGTGCTCGTGGGTGACGAACGGCCCGATGTCCTGCTGACCGGGCTGCTCTTCTACGACCTCGTCCTGACCGGACTGGGGAAGCCGCCGACCCCCGGCGAGGAGATCTGGACCGAGGGCATGGGCGTGAGCCCGGGCGGCATCGCGAACCTGGCCGTGGCGGCCTCCCGTTACGGCCTGCGCACCTCCCTGGCCACGGTCTTCGGCGACGACCACTACGGGGCGTACTGCCGCGAGGTGCTCGCCGGCCAGGAAGGCGTCGACCTCTCCCTCTCGCGCACCGCGGAGGACTGGCACACCCCGGTCACCGTCTCGCTCGCCCACGGCGACGACCGGGCCCTGGTCACCCACGGCCGGCAACCGCCGTACTCCCAGGACGAGCTGATGGGCGACCCGCCCGCGGCGCGCACCGCCCTCGTGCACCTGGAGGCCGAGCCGCGCGCCTGGCTCGCCAAGGCCGCCGCGAACGGCACCCGGATCTACGCGGACGTCGGCTGGGACCCCACCCAGCGGTGGTCGCGCGACCTGCTCGACCAGCTCTCCCTGTGCCACGCCTTCCTCCCCAACGAGGCCGAGGCGATGGCGTACACACGCACCGGCAGCGCGGGCGCGGCGCTCGGCGCGATGGCCGAACTGGTACCGGTCGCCGTGGTCACCCGCGGCGGCGACGGCGCGATGGCCATGGACCAGACGACGGGCGAGTACGCGGAGGTCGCGGCCCTCGACATCGATGTCCTGGACGCGACGGGGGCCGGGGACGTCTTCGGCGCGAGCTTCGTCGCCGCCTCGCTCGGCGGCTGGCCACTGGAGGAACGGCTGCGCTTCGCGGTACTCGCCGCCGGGCTCTCGGTACGCCGGCACGGCGGGGCCCTCGCCGCGCCCGGCTGGTACGGCGTCCACCACTGGTGGCGGTCGCTGCGGGACCCCGGCCTGCGCCGTACGTACGGCTTCCTGGCCGAGCGCGTCCCGGCGGACCCCGGTCCGCCCGTCCACCACGCACCGGTGACTCCCCCCGACACCGCACGGCGGCCGAGCACCCCCCGATGACCCCCGACGCGACACCCCGTACGACCCCTCGTACACATCGTTCGACCCCTCGTACACGAAGACCGAAAAGATCCGAAAGGCGGTGGGAGCAGTGCGGCTCTCACGAAGGGGCCTGCTCCGCGCCGGTCTGGCCGGAGCGGCCGCCACGACGCTCGGCGGCCTGACGGCCGGCTGCGGCGTCCCGACCGGCTCGACCGGACGGGACATGGTGCTCTGGTACTGGAGCGGCGGACTGAGCCCGAAGGTCGTCAAGGACGCCCGGGCCCGCTACGACAGCGCGGTGAACCTCCAGGCCATCCAGATCGGCGGCTACTACCGCTCGAAGCTGCTGACGACACTGACCGGGCGCGCCCACATCCCGGACATCGCCGGGCTCAAGGGCGAGGACATGGCCTCGTACCTGCCCGACTCCGACCAGTTCGTGGACCTGCGGACGCTGGGCGCCGACAAGCTCAAGGACCGGTACCTGGGCTGGAAATGGGACCAGGCCATCGCCGAGGACGGCTCGATGGTGGGCTTCCCCATCGACTGCGGCCCGGTCGCCCACTACTACCAGCCGGCCGTCTTCGAGAAGGCGGGACTGGCGTACGAGCCGGCCGACGTCTCCCGGGAACTGGCCACCTGGGAGCAGTTCTTCGCGGCCGGTGAGCAGCTCAGGAAGCGGGTCCCGGGCTCCTTCATCCTGACCGACGCGCTGAGCGTCTTCAGCATCTCGGTCAATCAGTCGACCAAGCGGTTCGTCGACAGGGACCGGCACTTCATCGGCGACCAGGAGCACGTGCGCACCGCCTGGGACCGCGCCGTCGAGGCCACCCACCGCGGCCTGGTCTCGAAGATCGTCAACGGCACGCCGGACAACACCTCCGCCACCGAGCGGGGTCTGCTGCCCAGCCAGCTGAACGCCTCCTGGGCGGCCGGCGACATCAAGCTCAACGTGCCGAGGACCAAGGGCAGATGGCGGGTCGCGGACTGTCCCGGCGGACCGTCCAACATCGGGGGCTCGTTCCTGGCGATCACGAAGGCCTGCCGGGAGCCGGAGAAGGCCTTCGAGATGATCACCTGGATGCTCGACGCCGGCAACCAGGCCCAGGGGTTCGTCGACTCCGTGCTCTTCCCCTCGACCCCGGCCTCGTACGCCATGAGGCAACTGCGCGAACCCGATCCGTTCTTCGGCGGCCAGGTCACCATGGACGTCTTCGGTCCGGCGGCGCGGAAGGTCCCGGTCGCCTTCAACAGCCCCTACGACGTCGCGCTCAGCACCCCGATCAACGACGAGCTGCGGAACTTCTACGTCCTCGGCAAGAACCCGGAGAAGGCCTGGAGGGACGCCATGAGCAAGTGCCGGCGCATCGCCGACCACCTGGGGGTGAGCTACTGATGGCCACCGCACCGGTGTTGGAGACGCCACCCCCGCCCACGGTCACCCGCCCACCGGCCACCCACCCGGAGAAGGGTGTCCTCAGCCACTGGCGGCTGTACGCCGCGATCTCCCCCTTCTATCTGCTCTTCCTCGCCTTCGGCCTGGTCCCGGTCGGCTTCTCCCTCTACCTGTCCTTCCACCGCTGGGACGGCCTCGGGCCGATGGAGTTCGCGGGACTGTCCCAGTACCGCTATCTGCTGGCGGACAGTCAGTTCTGGAGCTCGATCGGGAACACGCTCGTCATCTGGGGTCTTGCCACCTTCCCGATGATCTTCCTGTCGATGGTCACGGCCGTGCTGCTCAACTCCGCGGTGCGCTTCAAGAACGTCTACCGCTTCGCCTACTTCCTGCCGAACGTCACCTCGATCGTGGCCGTCGCGATCATCTTCGGTTCGGTCTTCTCCACCAACTTCGGCCTGGTGAACGCCCTGTTGCAGGGGGTCGGGCTGGACCAGGTGGCATGGCTGAACAGCCCCTGGGGCATCAAGGTCGCCGTCGCGACGCTGATGACCTGGCAGTGGACCGGGTACAACGCGATCATCTTCCTCGCCGGACTCCAGACGGTTCCCGGCGAGTTGTACGAGGCGGCGCGGATGGACGGCGCCGGGCCCGTGCAGACCTTCTTCCGGATCACTCTGCCGCTGATGCGACCGGTGCTGCTCTTCGTGCTCGTCATCTCGACGGTCACCGGACTGCAGACGTTCTCCGAGCCCCAGGTGCTCCTCCAGACCACCGACAACAACTCGTCGTTCGCGGGAGGTCCGGGCCACTCGGGCCAGACCATGGTCCTCTACTTCTTCCAGCAGACCTTCGACAACAACGACTTCGGCTACGGAGCCGCCGTGGCCTGGGGCATCTTCCTCGTCGTCATCATCTTCTCGATCATCAACTGGCGGCTGGTGCAGCGCCGGGGCGAAGACTAGGAGGCCCCCGCCATGGCATCCCCCAAGGGTTCACGACGCCGGGGCATCAGCCTCCACCTCGTCCTGATCGCCGGTCTGCTGCTCTCGGTCCTACCGTTCTACTGGGCCGTGATCATGTCGACGCACTCGTCGACCGAGATCTTCTCCTACCCGCCGAAGCTGCTGCCCGGCTCGCACTTCCTCGAGAACGCCCGCCACCTCTTCGACAACGTCGACTTCTTCGGGTCGATGTTCAACTCGCTGCTGGTGGCCGGCTCGGTGACCGTCCTGGTCCTGTTCTTCGACTCGCTGGCCGCGTTCGTCTTCGCCAAGTTCCGCTTCCCCGGACGCCGGGTGCTGTTCGCGCTGATGATGGCCATCTTCATGGTCCCGGCCCAGCTCCAGGCCATCCCGCAGTTCGTCATCATGGCGAAGCTGGGCTGGATCGGCTCGATGACCGCGCTGATCGTCCCCGCCGCGGCCAACGCGTTCGGCATCTTCTGGATGCGCCAGTACATGAGGAGCGCCATCCACGACGAGCTGCTCGACGCCTCGAAGCTCGACGGGGCCGGATTCCTGCGCCAGTACTGGCACGTGGCGCTCCCGGTCGTCCGGCCGGGCCTCGCCTTCCTCGGCATCTTCACCTTCATGGGCCAGTGGAACGACTACGCCTGGCCCCTGATCGCCCTCACCAACCCCGACAACGTGACCCTCCAGGTCGCGCTCTCCCAGCTCAACGGTGTCCACGGCACCACCGACTACGGAATGGTCATGACCGGCGCGCTCCTCGCCCTCGTCCCCCTGCTGATCGTCTTCGCGATCGGCGCCCGGCAGATCATCGCGGACCTCGGCAAGGGGGCCATCCGCTGATGGGCGACCCGCTCCGCGCGCTCCGCCCCTGGGAGTCACCCGAGGTGACCTCCTGGGGGCGGCTGCCGATGAACGCACTGGACCGTCGGCCCGGCGCCCTCTCCCTGGACGGCGACTGGCGCTTCCAGCTGCGGCCCTCGCCGGACGCCCCGGACCCCGGCGTCTGGTCCGCCCAGCGGGTCCCGGGCGCCTGGACCGTGCAGGACACCGACGACCTGCCGCAGTACACCAACTTCGCCATGCCCTGGGGGGAGTTCCCGCCCGACTCCCCCGCCGCCAACCCCACCGGGGTGTACGAGCGCGAGGTGGACGTCCCCGCCGGGTGGGCCGGACGCCGGATCGTGCTCCAGGTCGGCGCCGCCGGGAGCGTGCTGCTGGTCCACGTGGACGGGCGGCCGGTCGGCGTCTCCAAGGACTCGCATCTCGCCGCCGAGTTCGACCTCACCGGCGTCGTACGGCCCGGTGCGCGCGCGGTGGTGCGGCTCACCGTCGTCAAGTGGTCGGACGCCTCGCACCTGGAGGACCAGGACCAGTGGTGGCACGCGGGCATCACCCGCCCGGTCCTGCTGTACACGACCGATCCACTGCGGCTGGCCGACGTGACCGTGCGCACGCGGTGCGACGGCACGCTGCGCGTCGACTGCCAGGTGCGCGACGCGGGAGGCGCGCTGCCGGCCGGCTGGTACGTCACCGGTGAGGTGGACGGACATCTCCTGACCCAGGACGCGGAGTTCGAGCGGTTCAAGGAGGACGACGGGCGGGTCTCCGACTTCCTCGGCGAGGCCCGCCTCAGCACGGTCGTCGCCGACGCGCGTCCCTGGACCGCGGAGACCCCCGCGCTCCACCCCCTGACCGTACGACTGCACCGCGCCGACGGCTCGGTCGCCGACACCTCTCACCACCGGGTGGGCTTCCGCGAGGTCGAGATCCGCGGCCGGGACCTGCTCCTCAACGGCGAGCGGATCTACATCCGGGGCATCAACCGGCACGACTTCCACCCCCTGACGGGCCGCACCGTGTCGTACGAGGACATGCGCGCGGACCTCGTGACGCTGAAGCGCTTCGGCTTCAACGCGATCCGCACCGCCCACTACCCCAACGACCCCTCGCTGCTCGACCTCGCCGACGAACTCGGCTTCTACGTGGTCGACGAGGCGAACATCGAGGCGCACGACCACGCCCACGAGATCGCCGACGACCCGCGCTATCTCGGCGCCTTCGTGGACCGCGTCTCCCGGATGGTACTGCGCGACAAGAACCACCCCTGTGTCCTCGTCTGGTCGCTGGGGAACGAGTCCGACTACGGCGCCAACCACGACGCCGCCGCGGGCTGGGTCCGCCGCCACGACCCCACGCGCCCCCTCCAGTACGAAGGCGCGGCCAAACTGGACTGGGCCGATCCGGGGGTCGCGTCCGACATCGCCTGCCCCATGTACGCGCCCGTCGAGGACTGCGTCGCGCACGCCCTGTCCGGCCGGCAGACCAAGCCGCTCATCCAGTGCGAGTACTCGCACGCCATGGGTAACAGCAACGGCACGCTCGCCGACCACTGGGAGGCCATCGAGTCCACCCCGGGGCTTCAGGGCGGTTTCATCTGGGAGTTCTGGGACCACGGCATTCTTCAGCGCGTGAGCGACGGAAGACCGGCCGGGCGCGGTGGCGCCGGGCTGTACGACCACGGCGTCACCGCCCCGGGCCACCGCTGGGCCTACGGCGGCGACTTCGGCGAGGCGGTCCACGACGGTGCCTTCGTCGCCGACGGGGTGGTCTTCCCCGACCGCACACCCAAGCCGGTGATGTTCGAGCACCGGGAGATCGCCGCGCCGGTGCGCCTGGCGTACGCCGGGGGCGAGCTGCGGGTGACCAATCACCAGCACTTCCGCGGGCTGGAGTGGCTGGCCGCCGAGTGGCGGCTGTCCCTCGCGGCCGGCGCCACCCGGACCGCGCCGGCCGAACTGCCCCGCGTACCGGCGGGTGGGTCGGCCGTGATGCCGATGCCGTTCACGCTGCCCGACGAGGGCGGCGAGGCCTGGCTGACGCTGCGGGTGACGACGGCCGGCGAGGAGGCGTGGGCGCCGCGGGGCACCGAGGTGTGCGTGCCGCAGGTGCGGCTGCGAGCGGCCGCCCCCACGGTGCCGGCCACCCTGCCGGGTCCGCCCGTCGAGGTCGACGAGGACGGCCTGCTCGTCCATCCCCTGCTCACCGCCGCCCCCGTGCTCTCGCTGTGGCGGACGCCGACCGACAACGACGAACTGGGCGGCATGGCGGCGCGCTGGCGGGCCTGGGGGCTCGACGCGCCGGAACGCACGGTGCTCGACGTGCGGCGCGGGAGCGCGGCCGTCACCGTGGTCGCCGCGTACGCGACCCGCGCCGGAACCATGCGCCACGAGCAGGTGTTCACCCGCGTCGAGGGCGGGACACGGATCGAGGAGACGGCCGAACTGCCGGAGGGCCTCGCCGACCTGCCACGGGTCGGCTCCGTCTTCGAGACGGTCCCCGGACTCGACGTCCTGGAGTGGTACGGGCAGGGCCCCTGGGAGTCCTATCCGGACCGCAGCGCGGGCGCGCCCGTGGGCCATCACTCACTCGCCGTGGACGAGCTGTTCACCCCCTATCTGCGGCCGCAGGAGAGCGGCGGACGGCACGGTGTGCGCCGCTTCACGCTCTCGACGCCGGACGCCACGGGGCTCACGGTCGCGCTGGACGAGCCGCGTCAGGTGTCCGTGACCCGCTACCGCGCCGAGGACCTGTCCGCCGCCGCCCACCACGACGAACTGGTGGCGCGGCCCGGCTGCGTGGTCCACCTCGACGCCGCCCACCGCGGCCTGGGCACCGCCTCGTGCGGGCCCGACACCTCGCCCCGCCATCTCGTCCGGGCCGGCACCCACCGCTGGTCCTGGACGCTGCGCTTGCTCTGACCCCACTCGTACCCCACCTTCTTCCCGATGGAGCAGACGTGTGTACTTCGCATGCCCGGACGCAGCCCGAGCGGGCCGAGGCCGAACAGGCCGAGGCCGGCAGACGTGGCTTCCTGCGCGCCACGGCTCTGATCGGCGCCGCGACCGCCGCGGCCACGCTGCCCGCGGCCACCGCGCGGGCCGCGACCGCGTCCACGGGCGGAGGTCATCGGCCCGACCCGGACAGCCGGCGCTTCACCCTCGCCGTCATGCCCGACACCCAGTACCTCTTCGACGGGCCGAGCATCAACCCCGCCCCGATCGAGGCGTCGTTGCGGTACCTGCTGGAGCACGGTGAGGACGAGAACATCGTCTTCCTCACGCACCTGGGCGACCTCACCGAGCACGGCGCGCAGGCCGAGTTCGACGCGGCGGGCAAGGCGTTCGAGGTGCTCGACCGGCGCGGTGTGGGCTACAGCGTGCTCGCGGGCAACCACGACGTGGGGTCCTCCACCGACGACCAGCGCGGCTCCACCCCGTATCTCACGACCTTCGGACCGCGGCGTTTCCACGGCAGCCGTACGTTCCGCGGTGCGTCCCCCGACGGCTACAACACCTTCCACGTCTTCGAGGCGGGCGGCCGTGAGTGGCTCGTCCTCGCCCTGGACTGGCGGCTGTCGGCGCGGGGTTACGCGTGGGCGAAGGACGTCATCGCCCGGCACCCGGGGACCCCCGTCATCCTCACCACGCACGAACTCGTCGTCGAGGACGACACCCTCTCCTCGTACGGCGGGCAGCTCTGGGACGAACTGGTCCACGACCAGGACCAGATCTTCCTGACCCTGAACGGGCACTACTGGCCCGCCGCCCGCGCCACCCGCACGAACGCGGCCGGCCACGACGTGCACCTGCACCTGACCAACTATCAGAACCGTTACTACGGTGGTGCGGCGATGATCCGTCTCTACCGCTTCGACCTCGACCGGAACACCATCGACGTCGAGACGATCTCGCCCTGGATCCTCGGCCGGGCCGCCGAGGGGCTCAACGAGCTGGAGCGGCAGGAGATCGAACTCAGCGGCGACGCCGACCGGTTCTCGGTCGCCATCGACTTCGAGCAGCGGTTCGCGGGCTTCGCGCCGGTACCGGCGCGCCCGTCCCGGCCCGCCGCGCGGATGCTCGTCCGGGGCACCGTCGGCTACTGGCGCTTCGACGGACACCCGGACGGCGCGACGGCCGAGGGCACCGTCCGTGACCTGTCCGGGCACGGCAACGACCTGTCCGTGGTCCGGGTCGGCGGCGGCGCGCTCACCTGGTCGTCGGCGCACCACCCCGACCAGCCGGGACACGGCAGCCTCGCCTTCCAGGGCGGCAAGCCACCGCTGACCGGCGCCTATCTGCGTACGGTCGAGGGGGCGCCGCTCAACTCCGCGACGTTCGACCACGGTTACACCATCGAAGCCTTCTACCGGCTCCCCGCCGACTGGGACGCCTCCCACCACGCGTGGGCCGCGCTGGTCAGCCGCACCGGAACGGGCGGTGCCGCGGGCAAGACGGCCGACGACCCCGACGAGCCCCTGGCCACGCTCTCGCTGTCCGACGGGCCGGGTCCGCAGTGGGCGGCGCGGCCGCTCGACCAGCAGGGCATCGTCACCAACTGGGGCGACGAGACGGCACGCGAGCGGTGGTGGCACGTCGCCGTCGTCAACGACGGCCGGCACACCACGATGTACGTCCAGGGCTGCCCGGTGGCACGCAATCCGCACACCTCCGCCGTCGGACTCACCTCGCTCGGGCTGCCCTGGCTGCTCGGCGGCTACGAGTACGCGGGGAAGATCGACCAGATCCTGCACGGCCTGCTCGGCGACGTACGGATCGTCGAACGCGCCCTTCCCGTCACGTCGTTCATGAACCACTGACCGAGGGAGCCACCCGGCCATGACCGAACAACGCCTGCCCACCTGGGCCGACCCGTCCGTCTCCCCCGCGCACCTCGATCCGCAGGGTGTCTCCAGACGCCGGCTCCTGCGCCGGGCGGGCCTGTTCGGTGCGGCCTTCGCGGTCGGTCCGCCGGCCGCGAAGGCCGTCGCCCAGGGCCGGGGCCTCGGCGGCGACGACCCGCGCCTCGCCTACCTCGTCGGCGACCACCACGTCCACTCCGTGTACAGCCACGACGCGAAGTACACGTTCTCCCAGCTCGCCCGGGCAGGCGCCCGGTACGGCCTGGACTGGATGGTCTTCAACGAGCACTCCAACTTCGGCCACGCCGCCCACGGGGCGCGGCTGGAGCATCAGGAGATCCTCCGGGCGCGTGCCGAGAACCCGCGCCAGCTGATCTTCCAGGGACTGGAGTGGTACATCCCGGCCGCCGAGCACGCCACCGTCTTCGCGGCGCCCGGACCGCACGAGACGGATCTGCTCACCCGCTTCGAACTCGCCTACGACGGCAAGCTGCTGGGCTACACCGAAGGCGCCGCCTCCCATCCGGACACGGCGCGCAACGAGGCCCACGCGGTCAAGGCCATCCGGTGGCTCGCCGAGCAGCGGCGCACCGGATACGTCGACGACGTGCTCGTCCTGGCCAACCACCCGCTGCGCCTGGGCATCGACTCCCCGCACGAGATGCGCGGCTGGCGGGACGCGGCACCCGAGGTCATGATCGGCATGGAGGGCGCGCCGGGCGCCCAGGGCGGCGGCATCCCGGGCTGGGTCGGCTCGGGTCAGCAGCGCGGCGAGTACACCAACAAGCCCTCCGGGAGCTCCTGGCCGGGCTACGCGGAGGACGCCTACGTCCTCTACGGCGGTTTCGACTGGATGACCGCGACCGTGGGCGGCATGTGGGACGCGATGCTCGCCGAGGGCAGGCTCTTCACCGTCACCACCAACTCCGACGTGCACCGCGTCGTCTTCGACACCTGGAAGAACGGCGACTGGGCACCCGGGCAGAACTTCGACGACACCGGGCGCCTCCCGGACCCCGTCGACACCGGCACCCCGCAGCCGGGCGGCGACTTCTGGCCCGGCCAGTTCAGCCGCACCCACGTGGGCGTGACCCGCTACGGCCACCGCGCCGTGATGGCGGGCCTGCGCGCGGGCCGGGTCTGGCTCGACCACGGCCATCTGCTGGACGGCCTCGACGTCCGGCTGAAGCGGGACCGCGACCACGGACGCGGTGTGACGATGGGCGGACGGCTGCGCGCCCGCGCGGGCGAGAGACTCACCCTGACGGTCACCGTCACCGCCGCCTCGCGCCCCAACCCCCACGACATCCTGCCGAAGCTGGCCCACGTCGACGTCATCCGCGGCGCGGTGCGCGGCCCGGCGGCCGACCGCGACGACTGGCGGGCCCCGGACACCAGGGTGGTGCGGACGGTGGACGTGGGCGGCCGGAAGGGGACGTACACCCTGCGTATTCCGCTGGTCGCCGGGGAGGAGTCCTTCTACGTGCGGCTGCGCGGCAGCGACGGCAACCGCCACGGCACGGGCTACCTCGGCGCCTCGGTCGACCCGCACGGCCCGGTACCGCACGTGCCGGGGGACGGCGACCCCTGGGTCGACACCTGGTTCTACGCGAACCCCGTCTTCGTCGATGTGGTGGGCGGCCGCTGAGGGCTGTCCCGTAATCCCCGGCGGGCGCACGACGACAGCTACGGCACCTCGCCGCGTTGTCGGATCGCCCGAATACACCCAGTATGAGGACGACCCTCCGCCTTGCGCTGCACCGCATCCGACGCCGCGCGCTGATCCACCGGGGATCACGGGACAGCCCTTAGGGCGCGCGCTCGTGACGGGCGACGATCAGTGGGGGCCGGCCGTCGCGGGTGAGCGGGTGCGGTGAGGCCGGGACGGCGACGGGCCTCCCGCCGCCGTCGGTTCCACCCGTGCCTGTCTCCACGGTTGTTGCCGACCCCTCCGCGCGGCATGCTGTGCGAGGTGCCAAGGACGTACGAACCGCCCCCGCCCGGGGGCGGGGCGGGGCGGACCGCCCCGCCCGCTCCCCGGCGGCGGATCACGGACACCGGACCGCGCGCGTGACCCCGCTCTCGGCGCCCGGCCGGCTGCTCGCCGTGCTCGCCGCCTTCGACCACGAGCACCCGGCGCTGTGCCTGACGGACATCAGCCGCCGGGCCGGGCTCAGCCTCACCACCGCGCACCGGCTGGTGGGCGCGCTCACCGACTGGGGCGCGCTGGAACGGGACGAGGACGGCGCCTACCACGTGGGGCTGCGCCTGTGGGAGCTCGCGGCACTGGCTCCCCGCGGCCTGGCGCTGCGGCAGTCCGCGCTGCCGTTCCTGGAGGACCTGTACGAGGCCACGCACGAGAACGTGCAGATGGCGGTCCGCGACGGCGCCGAGGTCGTGTACATCGAGTGGCTCTCCGGACGCTCCGCCGTGGGCGTCCGCATCCAGGTCGGCGCCCGCTGGCCGCTGCACGCGACCGGAGTCGGCCTGGCGCTGCTCGCCCACGGCGACCCCGCGTTCCAGGAGGCCTACTGCCGCGGGCCGTTGACCGCGTTCACCTCGCACACGATCACCGACGCGGCACGGCTGCGCCGCGAGCTCGCCGAGGTGCGCCGTACCGGCGTCGCGGTGAGCAGCCGTCAGGTCACCGACGACGCGCTGTCGGTCGCCGCTCCGGTGCGCGGGGCGGGCGGGGCCGTGGTCGCGGCGGTGTCGGTCGTGGTGCCCTGGCGCGACGGTCAGGTACCGGCGCTGGTCCCGGCGGTCCGGCTGGCGGCGCGCGGGATCTCGCGGGCCCTGGGCTGGCAGCCCCGGCCGGAGCAGCCGGCCCGCGCGGGGACGAGGGACCCCGTGTCGGCGCGCGCCGAACCGGACCCGTAGGACGGCCGTACCGGCACACACCGGGCCCGGACCCGAAAGCCGGCGTACCGGCACACACCGGGCCTGGACCCGAAGGACGGCGACACAGGATTCCCGGACCTCCCACGCGCCCTACGGCCGACCACCCGCCCCCTCCGACCGCCTCCACGGCTGGAACCTGCCCTGGTCGGCCCATGACGGCGGGGAGCACCGTTCGGGGGATGTCCCGTAATCCCCCCTTCATGGCGTGAACTCCCTTGCGGCGCAAGGAGTTTCTCGGTTCTACCTCTTGACGGTGCGAGTGGCGGGGAGCACATTGGCCGACGCACTCTGAGAGCGCTCTCGGTAGGGGGGGGGGGCGACCCCGGCCCCCCCCCCCCCCCACCAGAGGGGCCCCAACGCGGGAGCTCCAGCGCCCACCGCCGCGGCGGCGCC
>NZ_JBHWEL010000040.1:61925-75822 GCF_042734135.1 Streptomyces sp. NPDC059668
CGTGTCGCGGGGTGTGTGGGGGGGGGGCCGGGCACCTGCGCCCGCCACGCCGACCCCCGCACCCCCCCCCCCCCCGCGGCCAGCACCCGCGCACCCCCACCCCGTACCTGAGAGGCACCCATGCGTGAACCCTCCGGCACCCTCGTCAGACGCGGCCCACTGCGGCGCACCCTGGTGGCCGTCCTCGGCACCCTGAGCCTGGTGGCCGCCGCCGCCGCGGCCGCCACCCTCCCCGCGAACGCCTCCGCTCCCACTCCCCCCTCCGGCTGGTCCCAGGTCTTCGTCGACGACTTCAACGGAGCCGCCGGGACCGGTGTCAACACCTCCAACTGGCAGTACGACACCGGGACCAGCTATCCCGGTGGCGCCGCCAACTGGGGCACGGGCGAGGTCGAGACGGTGACCTCCAGCACCAACAACGTCGCCCTGGACGGCAACGGCAACCTGCTGATCACCCCGCGCCGCGACGGCGCGGGCAACTGGACCTCGGGCCGCATCGAGACCACCCGCACCGACTTCCGGCCGCCGGCCGGCGGCAGACTGCGCGTGGAGTCACGGCTCCAGATGCCGAACGTGACCGGCGCCGCCGCCAAGGGCTACTGGCCCGCCTTCTGGGCACTGGGCGCGCCCTACCGCGGCAACTACCAGAACTGGCCGAGCGTCGGCGAGCTGGACATCATGGAGAACGTCCAGGGCCTCAACACCGAGTGGGCCACGATGCACTGCGGCACCAACCCGGGCGGCCCGTGCAACGAGACGAGCGGTATCGGCGGCAACACCCCCTGTGCCGGCACGACCTGCCAGGCCGGCTTCCACACGTACGCGATGGAGTGGGACAGGTCGACGAGTCCCGAGGAGATCCGCTTCTACCTCGACGGTGTCAACTTCCATACGGTGAAGGCGAACCAGGTGGACGCGACCACCTGGGCGAACGCCACCGACCACGGCTACTTCGTCATCCTGAACGTGGCGATGGGCGGCGGCTTCCCGGCCGCGTTCGGCGGCGGTCCCGACGCCGGCACGGTACCGGGCCACCCGCTGGTGGTGGACTACGTCCAGGTTCTACAGGCCGGTGGGGGCGGTACCACGCCGCCGCCGACCGGCAACCGCGACGCCTACAACACCATCCAGGCCGAGTCGCACGACAGCCAGTCCGGCACCATCGCCGAGACCACCACGGACACCGGCGGCGGCCAGGACATCGGCTCGGTGGCGAACGGTGACTGGGCGCTCTACAAGGGCGTCAACTTCGGCTCCTCGGCTGCCGGACAGTTCTACGCCCGGGTCGCGAGCGGTGCGGCGAGCGGCGTCAGCGGTCTGGTCGAGGTGCGCCTGGACAGCCGTACGAGCACGCCCGTCGGCAGCTTCGCCGTGGGCAACACCGGGGGCTGGCAGAGCTGGCGGACGGTCCCGGCCAACATCACCGGCGTCACCGGCACCCACGACGTCTATCTGACGTTCACCAGCGGCCAGCCCGCCGACTTCGTGAACGTCAACTGGTTCGACTTCGGCCACTGACGGCGGAGTCGGGCCGCGCACCGTGAACCGGTGCCGAGGGGGCGGGCCGCACGGCCCGCCCCCTCGGTCGGCCCGGCCCGGCTCCGGCCGCCCCCTCGGTCAGCTCAGTTCCGCCCGGAACACCACCGGGGTCGTCCCCGTGTGCTGCTGGAAGAACTTCGAGAAGTTCGCGGAGTCCGGGAAGCCCACGGCCACGCCGATGCGGCCGATCGGCATCTCGGTGTGCGCCAGCAGCCGCTTGGCCTCCAGGACCACCCGCCTGTCGATGAAGCCCTTGGGGGTCTGCCCGGTGGCGCCGCGCACCGCGCGCACCAGGGTGCGCCGGGAGTAGCCGAGGGCGTCGGCGTACGCGCTGACGCTGTGGTTGGTGGCGAAGTCCTTCTCCACCGCGTCCCGGAAGCGGGTGAAGGTGGTGTCGGCGCGCTCGCGGTCGGCCTCGGCGGAGCTCGCCGCGAGATGGGAGAGGCGGAGCAGGAACGCGGTGAGGGAGTGCCGCAGCACCGCGGTGTGCAGGCTGAGCGGCAGCGTGGTGGTGTCGACGTACTCGCGCTCCAGCTGGGCCAGCGCGTGTTCCAGGCCGGCGAGCCGTTCCGGGTCGGGGCGCAGTATGGGGGGCAGGTCGTAGCGGTAGAGGCCGGTCGCCTCGACGGTCGCCCGCGGCAGGAAGCCGGGCTGCATGGTCAGGACGGTGCCGCGGTAGCGGTCGGTGCGGGAGAAGCGGTGCACCTGGCCGGGCCGGATCCACAGGATGTCGCCCGCGGCGACCTCGTACTCGGCGAAGTCGATCATGTGCCGGACCGGACCCTCGTGGAACAGCATCACGACGTGGAAGTCGATGCGGTGCACCCGCTCCAGGGGCGCGTCCACGTGCCAGGTGTGGCCCGTCCCCATCGCGCCGATCTGCATGCCGACGCCGGAGAGGCTCAGGTCGGTGGGGAAGGGGAAGGTCCTGATCCCGTCCTGGGCCTCTTCGCCCCCGGCACCGCCTTGGGTGGTTCTGTCTGCCATGTCCTTCTCGCGTCGTCTCGGTGCGGCACTGCGTGTCCCACTTTCACCGAAGGCTGACACAGGGGCACCTTTCCCGGCAAAAGTCAGACTTTTAAGTTTGAACGCGTCCGAGCAGTTAAGACGCTTCCCACGAGGACTTCTTGAAGATGAGCGCGCAGCAGAGCACCCAGACCCCGGACCGCTCCCCCGGCGGTCTCGAGTGGACCGAACTCGACCGGCGTGCCGTCGACACCGCTCGTCTCCTGGCGGCGGACGCGGTGCAGCAGGTCGGGAACGGTCACCCCGGGACCGCGATGAGCCTGGCACCGGCCGCGTACACGATCTTTCAGAAGGTGATGCGGCACGACCCGGCCGACCCGGAGTGGACCGGCCGCGACCGCTTCGTCCTCTCCCCCGGCCACACCTCGCTGACCCTCTACACCCAGCTCTTCCTGTCCGGCTACGAACTGGACCTGGACGACCTGAAGGCGTTCCGCACCCACGGCTCGAAGACGCCGGGCCACCCCGAGTACGGGCACACCGCGGGTGTCGAGACGACGACCGGTCCGCTGGGCCAGGGTGTCGCCAACGCCGTGGGCATGGCGATGGCCGCCCGCTACGAGCGCGGTCTGTTCGACCCCGAGACCCCTCGGGGCGAGTCCCCCTTCGACCACACCATCTGGGCGATCGTCTCGGACGGCGACCTGGAGGAGGGCATCTCCGCCGAGGCCTCCTCGCTCGCGGGCCACCAGAAGCTCGGCAACCTCGTCTTCCTCTACGACGACAACCACATCTCCATCGAGGGCGACACCGCGACGGCCTTCTCCGAGGACGTCCTGGGCCGCTACGAGGCGTACGGCTGGCACGTGCAGCGGATCGAGCCCACCGCGGACGGCGACATCGACGTGCACGCGCTCCACACGGCGCTGCGGACGGCGCAGGCCGAGACCGGGCGCCCCTCGATCATCGCGATGCGCACGATCATCGCCTGGCCGGCCCCGAACGCGCAGAACACCGAGGCCTCCCACGGTTCCGCGCTCGGCGCCGACGAGATCGCCGCCACCAAGCGGGTGCTGGGCTTCGACCCCGAGCGGACCTTCCAGGTCGACGCCGACGTACTGGCGCACGCGCGCACCGCCCTCGACCGGGGCGCCGAGGCGCACGCCGCCTGGGACAAGCGGATCGCCGAGTGGCGCGCCGCACAGCCCGAGCGCGCGAAGCTCTTCGACCGCGTCGTCGCCGGCCAGCTGCCCGAGGGCTGGGAGAGCGCGCTGCCGGTCTTCGAGCCCGGGGCCTCCGTCGCGACCCGGGCCGCCTCGGGCAAGGTCCTGCAGGCGCTCGGCGGTGTGCTCCCCGAGCTGTGGGGCGGCTCGGCCGACCTGGCGGGCTCGAACAACACCACCATCGACAAGACCTCCTCGTTCCTGCCGGAGGGCAACCCGCTGCCGGAGGCCGACCCGTACGGCCGTACCGTCCACTTCGGCATCCGCGAGCACTCGATGGCCGCGGAGATGAACGGCATCGCGCTGCACGGCAACACCCGCATCTACGGGGGCACCTTCCTGGTCTTCTCCGACTACATGCGCAACGCCGTCCGGCTGTCCGCGCTGATGCAGCTGCCCGTCACCTATGTCTGGACGCATGACTCGATCGGGCTCGGCGAGGACGGCCCCACCCACCAGCCGGTCGAGCACCTCGCCTCGCTGCGCGCGATCCCCGGTCTGAACGTCGTGCGCCCTGCCGACGCCAACGAGACGACGGTCGCCTGGGCCGAGATCCTCCGCCGGCACGCCACGAACCCGGCCCCGCACGGACTCGCCCTCACCCGTCAGGGCGTGCCCACCTACGAGGTCAACGCCGAGGCCGCGAAGGGCGGTTACGTGCTGCGTGAGGCGTCCGCCGGAACGCCGGACGTGGTCCTCGTCGCCACCGGTTCCGAGGTGCACCTCGCGGTGGAGGCGCGCGAGCTGCTGGAGGCCGAGGGGGTCGGCACCCGGGTGGTGTCGATGCCGTCCGTCGAGTGGTTCGAGGAGCAGTCGGCCGAGTACCGGCAGAGCGTGCTTCCGCCGTCCGTGAAGGCCCGCGTGGCGGTCGAGGCGGGCATCGGCCTGACCTGGTACCGCTACGTCGGTGACCACGGACGCATTGTCTCGCTGGAGCACTTCGGTGCCTCCGCCGACGCCAAGACCCTGTTCGCCGAGTTCGGCTTCACCGCCGAGAACGTCGCCGCCGCCGCGCGGGAATCTCTCGCCGCCGCCCGCGGTTGATCCGATCGCACCAAGGAAGATGATCACTGTGACCGAAGCAACCGCGACCGCGGTAACCCTGAAGCGCCTCTCCGACGAAGGCGTCTCCATCTGGCTGGACGACCTCTCACGGCGGCGCATCGCGTCCGGCAACCTCGCCGAACTCGTCGAGACCAAGCACGTGGTGGGCGTCACCACCAACCCCTCCATCTTCCAGGCCGCCATCGGCTCCGGAGAGGGCTACGAGGAGCAGCTGGCCGAGCTCGCCGTGCGCGGCGTGACGGTCGACGAAGCCGTCCGGATGATGACCACGGCGGACGTCCGCGCCGCCGCCGACATCCTGCGCCCGGTGTACGACGCGACCGGCGGCCGTGACGGCCGGGTCTCGATCGAGGTCGACCCGCGCCTGGCCCACCACACCGCCGCGACCGTCGCCGAGGCCAAGCAGCTGGCCTGGCTGGTGGACCGCCCGAACGTGATGATCAAGATCCCGGCGACCGAGGCGGGCCTCCCGGCGATCACCGAGGTCGTCGGCCTCGGCATCAGCGTCAACGTCACGCTGATCTTCTCGCTGGAGCGCTACCGCCAGGTCATGGACGCCTACCTGGCCGGGCTGGAGAAGGCCCGGGCGGCCGGCGTCGACCTCGCCACCGTCCACTCCGTCGCCTCCTTCTTCGTCTCCCGCGTCGACAGCGAGATCGACAAGCGGCTGGCGAAGGTCGGCACGGACGAGGCGCTGGCCCTCAAGGGCAGGGCGGCGCTGGCCAACGCGCGTCTCGCGTACGAGGCCTACGAGGACGTCTTCGGCGCGGACCGCTGGACCGCCCTCGCCACGGCGGGCGCCAACAAGCAGCGCCCCCTGTGGGCCTCGACGGGCGTCAAGGACCCGGCGTACAAGGACACGCTGTACGTCGACGAGCTGGTCGCGCCGGGCACGGTCAACACCATGCCGGAGGCCACGCTCGACGCCACCGCCGACCACGGCGACATCCACGGCGACGCGGTGACCGGCGGCTACGCCCAGGCGCGCGCCGACCTCGCGGCCGTCGAGCGGCTCGGGATCTCGTACGACGAGGTCGTCCAGCAGCTGGAGGACGAGGGCGTCTCCAAGTTCGAGGCCGCGTGGGGCGATCTGCTCGACGCGGTGAAGGTCTCGCTGAGCGGAAAGGGAGTCGAGGGGGAATGACCAACAGTGAAGCGCTTCCCGACGGTGCCCCGCAGGATGCGGCCGCCACGCCGGAGGGATCCGGTGACCAGGCCGTGGAACCGCGCGCAGTGAGGCCCGCGCCCGCCGCGCCGAGGACCTCGTCCGAGCCCGGCGCGGACTGGGACAACCCGCTGCGTGACCCGCGTGACCGCCGTCTGCCGCACATCGCGGGCCCCTCCGGTCTCGTGATCTTCGGTGTCACCGGTGACCTCTCCCGCAAGAAGCTGATGCCGGCCGTGTACGACCTCGCCAACCGGGGTCTGCTGCCGCCGGGTTTCTCGCTCCTCGGGTTCGCCCGCCGCGAGTGGGAGGACCAGGACTTCGCGCAGGTGGTGCACGACTCGGTGCGCGAGCACGCGCGGACGGAGTTCCGTGAGGAGGTCTGGCAGCAGCTCGCCGAGGGCATGCGGTTCATCCCGGGCGACTTCGACGACGACGCCGCGTTCAAGCAGCTGCGCGACGCCGTGCAGGAGCTGGACGCCTCCCGGGGCACCAGCGGCAACTACGCCTTCTACCTCTCGGTCCCGCCGAAGTTCTTCCCCAAGGTCGTCCAGCAGCTGAAGAAGCACGGGCTGGCGGACGCGCCGGAGGGTTCCTGGCGGCGCGCGATCATCGAGAAGCCGTTCGGTCACGACCTGGCCAGCGCGCGGGAGCTGAACGCGATCGTGCACGAGGTGTTCGACCCGGAGCAGGTGTTCCGTATCGACCACTACCTCGGTAAGGAGACCGTCCAGAACATCCTGGCGCTCCGCTTCGCCAATCAGATGTACGAGCCGATCTGGAACCGGTCGTACGTCGACCACGTACAGATCACCATGGCCGAGGACATCGGCATCGGCGGCCGGGCCGGTTACTACGACGGCATCGGCTCGGCCCGGGACGTCATCCAGAACCATCTGCTCCAGCTGATGGCGCTGACCGCCATGGAGGAGCCCATCGCCTTCGACGTCGAGTCGCTGCTGACGGAGAAGCTGAAGGTCCTGAAGTCGGTCAGGCTCCCGGAGAACCTGGGCGAGCACACCGTGCGCGGACAGTACGCGGCGGCCTGGCAGGGCGGCGAGCGGGTACGCGGCTACCTGCAGGAGGACGGCATCGACCCCGGGTCGACGACCGACACCTACGCGGCCGTCAAGGTGGAGATCGACAACCGCCGCTGGGCGGGTGTCCCCTTCTACCTGAGGACGGGCAAGCGTCTGGGCCGGCGGGTGACCGAGATCGCGGTGGTCTTCCAGCGTGCGCCCCACTCACCGTTCGACTCGACGGCCACCGAGGAGCTGGGCCAGAACGCGATCGTCATCCGCGTCCAGCCCGACGAGGGCATGACGGTCCGCTTCGGTTCGAAGGTGCCGGGTACCTCCATGGAGATCCGGGACGTCTCGATGGACTTCGCCTACGGCGAGTCGTTCACCGAGTCCAGCCCGGAGGCGTACGAACGGCTGATCCTGGATGTCCTGCTCGGCGACGCCAATCTCTTCCCCCGTCCCCAGGAGGTGGAAGAGTCCTGGAAGATCCTCGACCCCATCGAGGAGCACTGGGAGACGCACGGCAAGCCCGCGCAGTACCCCTCGGGCAGCTGGGGTCCGAAGGAAGCCGACGAGATGCTCGCACGAGACGGACGGAGCTGGCGCAGGCCATGAAGATCGACCTGACCGACACCACGGCAAGCAAGATCAACAAGGCGCTCGTGCGGGGGCGCCGGGCCATCGGCACCCCCGCCGTGGGCATGGTCCTGACGATGGTCATCGTCACGGACGAGGAGAACGCCTACGACTCGATCAAGGCCGCCGAGGAAGCCTCCCGCGAACACCCCTCGCGCACCCTGGTCGTCATCAAGCGGCACGCCCGCACCCCGCGCGACCGCACCAACTCGCACCTCGACGCCGAGATCCGGGTGGGCGCCGACGCCGGCACCGGTGAGACGGTGGTCCTGCGGACCTACGGCGAGGTGTCCGACCACGCCGACTCCGTGGTGCTGCCGCTGCTGCTGCCCGACGCGCCCGTCGTCGTCTGGTGGCCGGTGAACGCGCCCAGCGTGCCCGCCAAGGACCCGCTGGGCGCCCTCGCCCAGCGCCGCATCACCGACATGTACGCCGTCGAGGCGCCGCTCGCGGCCCTGGACGCCAGGGTCTCCTCCTACGCGCCGGGCGACACCGACCTGGCCTGGACGCGGCTGACGCCGTGGCGTTCGATGCTGGCCGCCGCGCTCGACCAGGCCCGTACGAAGGTGACCTCGGCCGCCGTCGAGAGCGAGGCCGACAACCCGAGCGCCGAGCTGCTGGCCCGCTGGCTGGGCACACGGCTCGACGTCCCGGTCGAACGGGTCGTCACCGGCGGCCCCGTGGTCACCGCCGTACGGCTCGGCACGGCGGCCGGCGAGATCGTCATCGACCGCCCGGAGGGTCCGCTGGCCACGCTGACCCTGCCCGGACAGCCCCCGCGCACCCTCGCCCTGAAGGTACGCAGCACTTCCGAACTGATCGCCGAGGAACTGCGCCGCCTCGACGCGGACGAGATGTACGCCATCGCCCTGCGGGGCGAGGGCACCAAGGAGAACGCCCGTCATGCCTGACTCCCCCAAGCTCACGCGGCGTCCGGAGTGGGTGGCCCTGGAGGACCACCGCGCGGACGGCATGCTCCACACGCACCTGCGTGAACTGTTCGCCACCGACCCCGCCCGCGCCGAGCGCTATGTCGTGCAGGTGGGCGATCTGCGGATCGACTACTCCAAGCACCTGATCACGGACGAGACCCTCGCCCTGCTCCAGGAACTCGCCGTGGCGACGGGTGTGTTCGGTCTGCGGGACGCGATGTTCCGTGGTGAGAAGATCAATGCGACCGAGGGGCGTGCGGTCCTGCACACGGCGTTGCGTGCGCGGCGGGACGCGGTGGTCGAGGTGGACGGGGAGAACGTCGTCCCGGCCGTCCACGCGGTCCTCGACCGGATGGCCGCTTTCGCGGAGCGGGTGCGTTCGGGTGAGTGGACCGGTCATACCGGCAGGCGTATCAAGAACGTCGTGAACATCGGGATCGGTGGCTCCGACCTGGGCCCGGCGATGGCTCATGACGCGCTGCGTTCCTTCACCGACCGCGGTCTGACGGTGCGGTTCGTGTCGAACGTGGACGGCGCCGACCTCCACGAGGCGGTGCGTGACCTGGACCCGGCCGAGACGCTGTTCATCATCGCGTCGAAGACGTTCACCACGATCGAGACGATCACGAACGCGACGTCGGCGCGGTCCTGGCTGCTGTCGGGGCTGAAGGCCGGTCCGGAGGCGGTGGCCCGGCATTTCGTGGCGCTGTCGACGAATGCCGGGAAGGTCGCCGACTTCGGTATCGACACGGACAACATGTTCGAGTTCTGGGACTGGGTCGGCGGGCGCTACTCCTTCGACTCGGCGATCGGCCTGTCGCTGATGATCGCGATCGGTCCGGACCGGTTCCGGGAGACGCTGGAGGGCTTCCGCCTCGTCGACGAGCACTTCCGCACCGCGGCCCCCGAGTCCAACGCGCCGTTGCTGCTGGGCCTGCTGGGCATCTGGTACGGAAACTTCCACGACGCGCAGTCCCACGCCGTGCTGCCCTACTCGCACTACCTCAGCCGTTTCACCGCCTACCTCCAGCAGCTGGACATGGAGTCCAACGGCAAGTCCGTCGACCGGCAGGGCGAGCGGGTGGACTGGCAGACCGGACCGGTGGTGTGGGGCACCCCGGGCACCAACGGTCAGCACGCCTACTACCAGCTGATCCACCAGGGCACCAAGCTGATCCCGGCCGACTTCATCGGGTTCGCCAACCCGGTCGGTGAACTGGAGACGGGCCTGGCCGCCCAGCACGACCTGCTGATGGCGAACTTCTTCGCCCAGACCCAGGCGCTGGCGTTCGGCAAGACACCCCACGAGGTCCGTACCGAGGGCGTGCCCGAGGACCTCGTCGCCCACAAGACGTTCCAGGGCAACCATCCCACCACCACGATCCTCGCCCGCGAACTGACCCCCTCCGTCCTGGGCCAGCTCATCGCCCTCTACGAACACAAGGTCTTCGTCCAGGGCGCCGTCTGGGACATCGACTCCTTCGACCAATGGGGCGTCGAACTCGGCAAGGTCCTCGCCAAACGCGTCGAACCCGCCCTCACCGAAGGCACCGACGTACCCGGCCTCGACCCCTCCACCGCCGCCCTCGTGGCCGCGTACCGCTCTCTCCGGAAGAAGTGAACGACATGACCGCGATGCAACTGGGGCTCATCGGTCTCGGCAAGATGGGCGGCAACATGCGCGAGCGGATCCGCCGCGCAGGCCACACCGTCATCGGATACGACCGCAACCCGGAACTCGCCGACGTCCACAGCCTCGAAGAACTCGTGGGCGCGCTCGAAGCTCCGCGCGTGGTGTGGGTGATGGTGCCCGCCGGCGCCGCGACCCAGTCCACCGTCGACCAGCTCGGCGACCTGCTGGAGCCCGGCGACACCGTCGTCGACGGCGGCAACTCCCGCTGGACCGACGACGAGAAGCACGCCGAGGAACTGGCCGCCAAGGGCATCGGCTTCGTCGACGCCGGCGTCTCCGGCGGCGTCTGGGGCCTTCAGAACGGCTACGCGCTGATGGTCGGCGGCGACGCCGAGAACGTCGCACGCGTCCAGCCCGTCTTCGACGCGCTCAAGCCCGAGGGCGACGCCGGCTTCGTCCACGCCGGCAAGGTCGGCGCCGGCCACTTCTCCAAGATGGTCCACAACGGCATCGAGTACGCCATGATGCAGGCCTACGCCGAGGGCTGGGAGCTCCTGGAGAAGGTCCACTCCGTCACCGACGTACGCGAGGTCTTCCGCTCCTGGCAGGAAGGCACGGTCATCCGTTCCTGGCTGCTCGACCTCGCCGTCAACGCCCTCGACGACGACGAACACCTCGACAAACTGCGCGGCTACGCGGACGACTCCGGCGAGGGCCGCTGGACCGTCGAGGCGGCCATCGACAACGCGGTACCACTGCCCGCGATCACCGCGTCGCTGTTCGCCCGCTTCGCCTCCCGCCAGGACGACTCGCCGCAGATGAAGATGATCGCGGCACTGCGCAACCAGTTCGGCGGCCACGCCGTCGAGTCCGCGGAATAGGCCCGGTCATGGGCGACCTCATACTGGTCCGCCACGGCGAGACCGAGTGGACCCTGACGGGCCGGCACACCAGCTGGACCGATCTGCCGCTCACCCAGCACGGCGAGGAACAGGCCAAGTCCCTCGCACCGTTCTTCGCCGGGCAGTCCTTCGCGCAGGTGTTCACCAGCCCCCTCGGGCGGGCGGTCCGGACCGCGGAACTCGCGGGCCTGACCGGACTGGTGACCGACCCCGATCTGCACGAGTGGGACTACGGGAGCTACGAGGGGATCACCACCCGTGCGATCCACCGCACCCGGCCCGACTGGGTGCTGTGGGAGGACGGAGTGCCGCCCGGCCCCGACGGTCACCCCGGCGAGTCCCCGCAGGAGGTGGGGGAACGCGCGGACCGGGTCCTGTCCCGCGTGGACGCGGCGCTCGGCGACCACCCCGGCGACGTGGTCCTGGTGGCCCACGCGCACTTCCTGCGGGTCCTGACGGCCCGCCGGCTCGGGCTCCCCGCGGACGCCGGACGGCTGTTCCAGCTGTCGACGGGAACGGTCAGCCGGCTGTCCACCGAACACGGGCATCCGGTGATCGCCGAGTGGAACGCCACCGGAACTTCCACGCCGGTCCGCTAGTTTCTACGATGCTGTAGAAACCGAGGAGGTTTCCGGTCCGCCCGCGGGCGGACCGGACCTCTCCCAACGTATGGAGTTCTCATGGCCCTGTGGGACCGCATCAAGGAGTCCGCGTCGACGATGCAGACCCAGCTCGTGGCGAAGAAGAACGATCTCAAGAGCGGTGCCTTCCGCGACGCGAGCATGGCGATGTGCGCGCTCGTCGCCGCGGCGGACGGGTCGGTCGATCCGTCCGAGCGGCAGCGCGTCGCCCAGCTCATCGCCACGAACGAGGTGTTGCAGAACTTCGACGCCGACGATCTGCGCCGCCGCTTCGACGACAACCTGAACAAGCTGACCGCCGACTTCGCCTTCGGCAAGGTGAGCGTCCTCCAGGAGGTCGCCAAGGCCAAGAAGAAGCCCGCCGAGGCACGTGCCGTCATCCAGATCGGCATCGTGATCGGCGGCGCCGACGGCGACTTCGACAAGACCGAGCAGGCCGTGGTGCGGGAGGCGTGCTTCGCGCTCGACCTGCCGCCGCACGAGTTCGACCTGTAGTACCCGCGGTACCCCGTCGGATCAGGGGCGCGTGAAGTGGCTCAGGCGCCGCGCGACGAACGCTTGCGCCACTTCACGAACTCCTTCTCCGGATCGCCGGTGCAGGACCAGGGCGAGCGGCTGGCGCGCGGCCCGACCATCCGGAAGAGCGGACCCGCCAGGTCCGGGAGTCCGGCGTAACAGGCCGCGTGCGCCAGGTAGTTGAAGTGCCGCACCTCTTCGGGCGCGGGTGGCCCCTCGGAGCGGGCGATGAGCCAGCGCTGCCAGCTCCGCCGCACGTCGCCCACGGCTTCGTCGTGGTTCCAGTGCCGGTCGAACCCGGCGGGCGTGTCCCGTCTGCCGTTCGCCTCGTCCAGCGCGGCGCGGTACTCCTCCACGCGCGCGACCTGTAGCAGGACCGGCAGCGCGGAGCCCGACGGGGCGACGGCCGCCGCGTCCCGCGCGAAGTCGTACATCAGGCCGTGCGACCCGTGCCAGCGCGCCGAGTAGTAGTGCAGCACCTGGAGGTGCCCCTCCACGCTGTACGGATCACGGGCGTGCAACTCGTCCCACCAGCGCCCGAGTTCCTGACGGCGCACCCCGTCGGGATAGAGCCGGGCGACGGAGATGAGGCAGATCCAGGGCGTGGGGTCGTCCGGGTAGGCCTCGGCGCCCTGGAGGCACGCCATCACGGCCTGGTCGACCCGGCGCCGTTCGACCGGGGCGTCACCGCCCGCCGCACCGGCGAGGTGGAAGGCCCTGGCGACCTCGGTGGCGGCCCGCAGGACCAGGGCGTCACCGCCGCGGGGTTCGGCGGCCAGCCAGGCCTCGACCGAGGAGTTGTCCACGCAGGCCGCCGCCAGCAGCCGCATCCGATGACCGCGCACGGGCCACGCGGGGCCGGTGGCCCGCAACAGGTCGCGCAGGCTCTGCCAGCGTCCGACGGCGATGTCCTGGCGCGCGGAGCTGAGGAGCGTGTCCCCGCCGTCGGGGTCGAAATCGGGGGTGAAGCGGTCTCTCGCCATGCGGACTCTCTCAGAAGTCGGTGGGGAGACCTTCGTGGAGAAAGGACCGCTCGACCGCCGTCACCACCGTGTCGGACGAACCGAGGGCTCCGGATGGAAGAGCCCTCTGCCCCTGTCGTCGTTCATGGATGTGCTGCTTCGGTTGCCCGGCGGCCGCTGTTGTCGGCCGACGGTAGCTCCGCAGGAGGTGTTCCGCAGGTGGTGTGATGATAGCGGTGGTCCTTGGTGTTTCAATGTCAACTCGTCGGTAATATCTGCCTGCCAAGGGCGGCCGGCAGGAGGCGCGCAGCGGCGGTCGCAGGCCTCGGACGGAGAGCGGGCGCGAGCTCCGGGGATCATGGAGTTCTCCACGCTCGCCATGCAGGTTGACGTCCACCTGCTCGGGCAGCAGCGGCCCGGCCCGACCGCCTCCGTGCGACAGCGGGTCGGCGTCCTCGTCCAGCCCTGGTACGGCGGCCCGTGGGGTACCCGTATGGACACGACACCCGCCTCCACGTCATATGTGAGGGACACCACACCGGAAACTCGCACAACCCCCCGCCCCTCCCGAAGGTCTGGGTGGGGGGGGGGGGGGGGGGTGTGGCGAGATCACAACGACCACCCCCCCCCCCCGACCCAGACCAACACAACCAAAACAGACAACACAACCCACCCCCCACACACACACAACACAC